>JAUWKH010000214.1 GCA_030614305.1 Bacteroidota bacterium | reverse complement strand
TTTATCTTCTAACATTTTTACAACACTTGCTCCTGAATTTTCATTTATTTCAAAATATAATATTCCGTTTTTTTTCAAATATTCTGTTGCAAAGTCAGAAATTGCTTTATAAAAAATCAAAGGATTGTTGTCAGGAACAAACAAAAACTCCTTTCTTTCATAATCAAGCACATTTTTATTCATTAGTTTTTTTTCGGATTCACGGATATAAGGCGGATTGCTGACAATAATATCAAATTGCGGAAGATTTTTCCAAAGCTGTTTATCTAAAATATCAAGACAAATAAATTTTATATCAACTTTATTATTTTCAGCATTTATTTTAGCTGTTTTCAGAGCTTCGGGAAGATTATCAATTGCATATACTTTTGAAAAAGGAATAAATTTTTTCAGGCAAATTGCAATGCATCCACTCCCTGTTCCGATATCAAGAATATTAATTTCTTCTTTATTATCTTTATAATCCTTAACTATCAAACTTACCAATTCTTCTGTTTCAGGTCTGGGAATCAGCACTTCGGGATTAACAACAAAATCCAGTCCTAAAAAATTTGTTTTCCCGAAAATATATTGAACCGGTTTGAACTTTTTCAGGTCTTTTACAGCAAAATGGATTTTCAGAAGCTCTGATTCACTAACCTTTAGTTCGGTATTCAATAAGATATCGGTTCTTGACAAACCGGCATATTCTTCAAAAATCAAATGTAGTAAATTTTTAATCTCCTTATTTTCATATAAGCCATCCAACTCATTTGAATAATATTTAAAAATATCTATAATACTATTTGACCTGACTTTCATATTTCAAAATTAAGAAAATAATGTATATTTGACGAAAAGTATTAATAAAATTATTTTAACATGAGAGGCGATATTTTAATTATTAATGAAAATCACAGAAAGGCTGCACGTCAGGTTGTTGATCTTATTTTTGATAAAATAAATAGCAAAAAAGGTAAATATATTATTTCAGTAGCAGGTGAATCCGGTGCGGGAAAATCAGAAATTGCTGCTTCAATTGCCAAAATACTTGCTGAAAAAAACATCTCAAGTTTTATTTTTCAACAGGATGATTATTTTAAATATCCGCCCAAAACAAATGCTAAAATGCGGATAATAGACATCCGTCATGTTGGAATGTCGGAAGTTAAACTTGATTTGATTAATGAAGAATTAAAGACGATTCTTGACGGAAATAATAAAATTGAGAAACCTTTGGTAATTTTTGAAGAAGACCGGATTGATAAAGAAACCGTTAACCTTGAAAATATTAAAGTAATTATTGTTGAAGGAACATACGTCACTGCTTTAAAAAATATTGACCAACGAATATTTATTGACAGGGATTTAAACGATACCAAAGAATCGCGTAAAAAAAGAAACCGTGAAAAACAGGATGAATTTCTTGAAGCCATTCTTTTAAATGAGAATAAGATAATTGCGCCACAAAAATCTCTTGCAGATATTATTATCACAAAAGATTATGATGCAGAATCTGCAAACAGTTAATTGGGAATAGAATAGATTAGAATGAAATATTAAATAGTCCGTCTATAATGTCCAGGAGTTTAAATAAATATTAAAAAATAATATGACACAAAAAAAATTCAAACATATTGCAATGTTAAGCACACATGGTTATTTTGATCCGGTTCCTAAACTTGGCAGAACCGATACGGGCGGTCAGGTTGTTTATGTGCTGGAACTGGCAAAAGCCATCTCAAAATCAGGAATTAAAGTTGATATTTATACCCGGTGGTTTGACGGTTCACAAAATCAAATTGACCCTGTACCAGGTTATCCGGATGTAAATGTTATCAGAATACCGGCAGGACCCTGGGAATTTATCCCTAAAGAAAAAATTTATGATGTCCTTCCCGCTCTTTCCAAAAACATGATAAATTTCATTAATGAAAACCAACTTGATTATGACCTCTTTCACGGACATTATGTTGATGCAGGAATCGTTACTATTGCCGTAGCAAAAGCTTTACAAAAGCCGTCATATTTTACCGCACATTCTCTCGGTGCATGGAAACAAGAGCAAATGGGCGGCATCCCTGAAGAAATGGAAAAGAAGTTTAATTTCAAATTAAGGATAAGCGAAGAATTAAAAATTTTTAAAACCGTAAATGCTCAAACTGTAACTTCCGAAGTTCAGTTGGAAAAACTGCATGAACTATACAATTATTATGCTGACAATATTATTGATATTCCTCCAGGTGTTGATGTTCACACTTATCATATTCCAACTGAAAAAGAGAAAAAAATCAAAACCAACTTGCCTGAAAAATACATTTTTTGCCTAAGCAGAATTGACACAAACAAGGGGCATGATCTATTACTTCACGCTTTTAATATTGTAAGAAAAGAAATAAAAGATATTTATTTGGTAATCGGAGGCGGTTCAACAAACCCGAAACCAAGAGAAATTGGTGTGTTTGATATGATGAAAAATATTATTGCCGAAAAAGGTATGGGCAACAGAGTTAAACTAATTGGTTATGTAGCTGACGAGATGATGGTGCCATATTACCAGCAGGCACAACTTTTTGTTTTGCCATCATTATTTGAACCTTTCGGTATGACTACTCAGGAAGCAATGGCTTGTGGAAAGCCGGTGGTAGCTTCAGTTTTCGGTGGCATACGTAATGTGATTGATAATGGTGTAAACGGATTATTGGTTGACCCTTCCAAACCTAAAGAATTTGCAGCAGCAATCATTAAACTTTTAAAAAATAATAAATTAAGGGAAAATATCGGAAAAGAAGCTTATAAAACAATCCAGAAATATTATAGCTGGGAAGCTATTGCAGGCAGATTCCTAAAGTTTTATTCTGATTATTATGATTATAAACCTGTTGATTGATTAGGTATTTCGTTTATAAACAAATTATATGCAAAGCAAATTTTAATAACATTTAGATATGGCACTTTATAAAGTAATCAAGGATTCAGAAATAGAAATTATTAAGGAAAAACCATTCAAACTTGAAAAAGAAATTCAGGCAATAACGGAAAAGAACTTATCTAAGATTTTTAATCTTATTTTAGTCAAATCAGAACTAAGTATTAATAATTTTCGGTTAGATACTCTTGCTTTTGACCGACAGTCCAATTCATTTGTTATAATTGAATATAAGAAAGATAAGAGCTTTAGTGTTATAGACCAAGGATATTCATATTTATCATTAATGTTAAATAACAAGGCTGACTTTATTCTTGAATATAATGAAAACACTAAAAGTAATTTAAAAAGGAATGAAGTAGATTGGTCTCAATCAAAGGTAATCTTCATTTCACCTTCGTTCACTATTTATCAACGTGAATCTATTAATTTCAAAGATCTTCCAATTGAACTCTGGGAAGTAAAAAGATTCGAGAATAATACGATTGCTTATGATAAAATCAAAACAACTGGAGCAACAGAAAGTATTAAAACAATCTCTAAAAAGGATAATCAAATTAAAAAAGTAAGTAATGAAATTAAAGTATATACAGAAGAAGAACACATTCAAAAGGGAATAGAAGAAATTCAAGAATTATATTTAAAATTTAAGGATGCTATTTTCAATCTCGGAGAAATAGAAATAAAAACTGTTCAAAATTGGATAGGATTCATTGCTGCAACAAATTTTGTTGATTTTGAAATACAAAAAAAAGCTATAAAGATTCACATAAATTTAAAAAAAGGAGAGCTTGAGGATACAAAAGGCATTACAAGAGATGTTAGCAAACTTGGTCATTTTGGAAATGGAGACTACGAAATACGTATCAAGGATGATGAAAACTTAGAATATATTATGTCGCTGATAAAACAATCTTACAAAAAGAACAAAAACCAATATGGATATTAAATTGCTGACAAAATAGTTGGTTTTTAACAATTAAAGATAAAGAAGATAAAGAAAGTAGAAATAGTATTG
>JAUWKH010000409.1 GCA_030614305.1 Bacteroidota bacterium | reverse complement strand
TAATTGAGAATTGTCATTTCTTGTAATCGGCTTTTGTTGACTTACAAAAGGAGGCCGGTTAACCTGGCTTATTACAGGTAAACTTAATCTTAAAGATAACAGGAGAAATAATGAATTTAGAATACAGAATATAGATTTTTGAATGTAGAATTTAGATTTTAGATTTTTATTTGTCATTTGTTTTTTGTTATTTGGTGCTTTATTTTATTTGAATTCAGCCGACATTATAGACAGTCACTAACTAATAATCTCAAACCCTGTATAATCAACCAATACTTTTGGGATTTTAATACCTTTATCCGATTGATTATTTTCAAGAAGAGCTGCAACAATTCTCGGTAAAGCCAATGCACTTCCGTTAAGTGTATGAGCAAGTTTTGTTTTGCCGTTCTTATCTTTAAATCTGAGTTTCATGCGGTTTGCCTGAAAACTTTCAAAGTTTGAAACCGAGCTTACTTCAAGCCATTTTTTCTGGGCTGCTGAATAAACTTCAAAATCGTAGGTTAAAGCAGAAGTAAAACTCAAATCTCCTCCGCAAAGTATTGAGATTCTGAAAGGTAATTCAAGCTTACGTAATAATGAAGAAACATATTCTTTCATTTCTTCAAGTGTTTGATAAGATTTTTCAGGGTGCTGTATCTGAACAATTTCAACTTTATCAAACTGGTGAAGCCGGTTCAAACCTCTTACGTCTTTTCCGTAAGAACCTGCCTCACGTCTGAAGCAACTTGAATAAGCAACATTTTTAATTGGGAAATCCCCCTCTTTAAGAATAGTATCTCTGTAAATATTTGTAATAGGTACTTCAGCAGTCGGGATAAGATAGAAATTATCAATTCCAATGTGATACATCTGATCGTCCTTATCCGGCAGTTGCCCGGTTCCATAACCCGATGCTTCATTAATTAGTAACGGGGGTTGATATTCAAGATATCCTTCTTTTAATGCTTCATCTAAAAAAAAGTTTATCAGGGCGCGCTGCAAACGGGCTCCTTTATTTTTGTAAAACGGAAAACCGGCTCCTGTAACTTTACTGCCAAGCTCAAAATTAATTATGTCGTATTTTTTTGCCAGTTCCCAGTGTGGAAGGGCATTGGTTTTTAATTTGGGAAACTCTCCTTTTTCAAAAACTACTTTGTTGTCTTCTTCTGAATTTCCTTCAGGAACCGATAAATGAGGAATATTTGGAACTTCAAGCAATAAGTATTTTAAATCCTTGGAAGTTTTATCAAGCTGTTCGCTTAACTCTTTTGACATTTTTTTTAAATCACCGGTCTTTTGTTTTAATTGATTGGCTTCACCGGTTTTGCCGGTTTTAAACAAAACTCCAATTTCTTTTGCAATAGATTTTGATTCGGCTAAATTATCATCTAACTTTTTTTGAATTTCTTTGCGGTTATTATCAAGAAAAATAATTTTGTTAATTATATCAGTATCAGTGAAATTTTTAATTGCAAGACGTTCAATAACCTCCTGCTTGTTTTCTTTTATATAATTTACTTGTAACATACTTTATTATTTTCCAATTAATTTTTGTACAAAAGTAACG
>JAUWKH010000230.1 GCA_030614305.1 Bacteroidota bacterium | reverse complement strand
GGAATTTTGCTTTAATATCCGTTTCAATTATTTTACTTTTCGGAAGCGGAAAAGAATTATAAAATGTAGCACTATCAAGTATTTCGGCTGTTTTGTATGATTTATAAAGTTTATAAGTTATTCTGAATTTATCTTTCTTAACATTTTCAATTACCGGTTTGTCATATATTATTTTAAGATATAATTTTGATACGGAATCGGAATAATTGTAAATTATAGTTTCTAATTTCATTGAATCATCAATTGAATAAAGATAGGCAAGATTATCCGAACTTAATTTTGTTGTTGTATAGCATCCATAAAAAAATAGTATAATTACAGATAATAAAACTAAGCTGTTTTTTTTATTATTCATATTGTAAGTGATCATTTGGATTGCAAGAGTTTTGTTGTGTTATTATTGTTATATGTTGCTTATTGAATGTTTTTTGCAAATCCACAATTAGTATGCGATTGCTGAATAACATGTAACTTGCCATTTATGGCGCTATGGACGAACACTTAGTTTTCATCTTCCAGTCTATTCAGAAATTGCTGTGACAACACCTTATTGGTTTTAGCACCAAGTTTTTTAATTTTTTCAACACGACCGACAAGGTTTCCTTTACCTGTTAAAAGTTTATTCATTGATAATTCATAACTTTTTTGAGTTGCTTTGAGCTTATTTCCTATATCAGTTAAATCTTCAGCCAAACCAACGAATTTATCATACAGATCACCGCTTTGTTTTGCTATTTCCAAAACGTTTTTACTTTGATACTCCTGCTTCCATAAACTTTCCACCATTTTTAATGCAGCAATCAGATTTGTCGGGCTTATAAGCAACACCCTTTTATCATAAGCATAATTCCATAAATCCGAATCTCTTTGAATAGCAATAAGATATGCGGGTTCTATAGGTAAAAACATCATAACAAAATCAAGGCTTTTTAATTGATATAAATCCTGATAATTTTTTTGGCTTAATTCATTAATATGACTTTTTATTGACAATATATGCTCTTTTCCAGCCGATTCTTTTTCTTCCGGGCTGTCAGCAGAAGCATATCTTTCATAAGCAGTTAGTGAAACTTTTGAATCTACCACTACATTTCTGTTACCAGGGTAAGCAATAACAACATCAGGTTGTAATCTTTTTCTTTCGTCATTATAAAATGAAGTCTGAATAAAATATTCCCTGTCGCGCACAAGTCCCGACCTTTCAAGAATATTTCCCAGAACAACTTCACCCCAGTTACCCTGAGCTTTTGAATCTCCCTTTAATGCTTTTGTAAGATTAATCGTATCCTTGCTTACCTGCTGATTTAATTCGGCAAGTCGCTTAACTTCTTCTTTAAGCGAGAATCGTTGCTTTGATTCCTTATCATAGGTTTCTTCTACCTTTTTTTCAAAATCTTTTATTTTTTCGTTAAGAGGTTTTAATATTTCGCTGATATTGATCTTATTTTGATCAGTAAATTTTTGGGTTTTTTCTTCTAATATCTCGTTAGCAAGATTTTTAAACTCAATCCTAAATTTTTCCTGTAGCTTCTCAACATCAGCTTTTTGCTCCTGTAACTTATCATTAAGATTATTATAATCAGCACTTTTAGAAGCCAATTGTTTATTTAAATCAATAATGGTATTTTCTTTATTGATAATTTCTTCTTTGAAGTTTGATAAATTTTCATTTATTCCGTTAATTTTATCTTCCGCCAGGTTTTTATCCAGAGTTAATTTACTGACTTCTTTCTGAAATTTATTTTTCACCAATAACCATGTTATTATTATACCGAATATCAAGCCAATTACAATATAAACTATTTCCATCATAAGTATTTTTTTATTTCTGTAAAATTATAAATTATTTTTTATACTGCACGCAACAATAAATTTAAATATATTTTGACAAATCTCTGTAATTTTATTCATAATACTAACATAACGCAGTAAACTGTATGATAAAAATTAAGTAATAAGTGAAGCGAAGTAAACGACACGAAGTCCATACGGATTCACTTCGTTTCATTAGCCCGCATGGGCCCGTATGGGATAAAAGTCTTTAACGGAAACAAAACTTGTTGAAAAAACAAGATTTTATTTTGCAATATTATAATAGGCTGATCTTTCTTTACCCGTCTGACATTTTAGAATTCTCTTAGAATCTCTTGGTTTTAGCCAAAAGAACAATAAAAAAAATATTTATAAATATTTGTGTTTAGGATGTCTCAATACGGAAAACAGAAGTATTCTTTTTATTTCGCTAAATTTCAATAATTTTATACCTTTACAACATTAAATCATAAAACAAAATGCCAACCATAATTTTAAATAAAGTAAAATTTAAAATATTTTTTATAATATTTATTCTGATTTCCGGTAATATCGGAGCACAAAATTTCATTCCTGCAAGTTGTTATATACACAAAAGCCAATTAAAAGATTTCATTAAAGCAGAGATGGTTTATCCCGAAAAGGCACTTCAGGAAAAAACCGAAGGAACAGTAGAATTATCTTTTATTATAAATCCTGACGGAAGCATACAGCAGTTGAAAATAATTGAACCGGTAAGCCCTGAAATTGATAAAGAAGCTATTAGAATTTTTAAAAAAATAATTTGGATACCCGCTGAAAATTTTGGAAAACCGGTTGCAAGCAGACATACATTTTCTATAAAATTCAATATAAAAAAATATAAAAAAAATTGCAAAATAAGAGGATACACAAATATTAATTATCCTTACCAGCCTGTTGACACAACTAATAAAATTTATTTTATAAGAGATATTGACAGCAGTCCAATACCTGTTTTTGAATCGAAAAATTATTCATTGAACAAGTTTATTAATGAAAATATTATTTATCCGGAAGCAGCATTTAAACAAAACATCTCCGGCATTGTAACAGTTTGTTTTATTGTTGAGACCCACGGAATGATCTCAAATATTGTAGCTGAAGAACCTTTAGCAGGTGGATGCAGCCAGGAAGCCATCCGTATTATAAAATTATTAAAATGGAAACCCGGAATAAAAGATAAAAAAGCTGTTCGGGTAAAAATGAGTCTTGATATTATTTTTAAACTTACACAAAGATCAGAACATCAAATGGTACCTAACAATCAAAATAAATCAATGTAATGAAACAAATCGGTTTACTTTCCGACACTCATAATTTTCTTCATCCCGGATTATTTAAATTCTTTAAGAATTGTGATGAAATATGGCATGCAGGCGATTTTGGAAATATAGATATTGCTGATGAATTAAGTAATTTCAAACCGGTAAGAGCAGTTTACGGAAATATGGACGATAATGATGTAAGGATTGTTCATCCTCGGGAACAAATATTTTTTTGTGAAAAAATAAAAGTTTTTATGACACATATTGGCGGTTATCCGGGAAAATATGATAAAAAAGCCAAAGAAATTATTATAAAGGAAAAACCGGCATTATTCATTTGCGGTCATTCGCACATATTGAAAGTTATGCATGATAAGAAATATAATTTATTGCATATTAATCCCGGAGCTGCCGGTAAGTTCGGTATTCATAATGTTATTACAGCAGTAAGATTTACAATTGATGGAACAAATATTACAAATCTGGAGGTTCTTGAACTTAAGAAATGATAGAGTGCTTGGTTTATTGGTATATTTTATGGGGTCATTTGATTGTAATTGATTGTAATTGATTGTAATTGATTGTAATTGATTGTAATTGATTGTAATTGATTGTAATTGATTGTAATTAATAGTAATTAAGTTGTAATTCGATTGTCATG
>JAUWKH010000074.1 GCA_030614305.1 Bacteroidota bacterium | reverse complement strand
GTTGAAACGAATTAAGTTCGGAAAGTACCGAAGAAACAGGAATATCATAGAGTCCCATCATCTGTTTATCAAAACTTAATAACAGCTCAGGTCGCTTATTTGGTATTCTGATATTTATTCTTTCGATGGATGATAATTGTTCGAGATAATATTTAACATCGTTGGCAAGGTTTAGCATTTTATCAAAATCCTGCCCCTTGATGACAACTTTTTCACGTTGAGTTCCAATTCCGAGTATTCTTGCAAAATCATCATCATCATCAAAACCACCACTACCAAAACGACGTCCCGTAACGGGTGGATCCCAGCTAAATTCGGCTTGTTTTAAGTCTGATAATCGTTCAAGTATTTCATTTTTTATTCCCGGAATAGACATATTCCTGATATCTTTATAATCCTCTAATAAAGAAATCGTCAGCATTGCTTCTTCCTCGTAAACCTGACTAATTATATCCTCTTTTTCTTCAAGATTTTCCAACTTTTTTTCTGCTTCAATGATCAACAGATCGGTGTTTTCTAAAGTTGTTCCGGCAGGCATTGTAACAAATAAGGTCAGATCTCTTATTTCAGGCTCTTCGTTTGAAGAAATACTTATTGTAAGGCAGATCAAAAGGCTGATAAAGAATACACTTAGAGCACCAAGAATTGTACGCCCGGGGTTACGCATACAGGTTTTCAGTAAAACCATATAGATCTGAATGAGCCGATTGTGATAAGAAATACTTTTGAATCGTACAGGCACTGCTTTTCCCCGCCATTTCAGGAAAGTGTGGGTTATCATTGGAATCAATAATAAAGCTACTGCAAGTGATACTAAAAGCGTAGAAATAATTGATACGCCTATATGTTTTCCTAATAAACCGATGAAGAAATTAGTAGAAAACACAAAGGGTAAAAATACTGTTATTGTTGTCAGAGTGGCTGCAAAAATTGATCGCCAGACTTCTTTTGTGCCCTGAACTACAGCAATATCAGGGTCTATTTTTTTTGAAGCCAGCCGATAAATATTCTCCAGCACAACAACACTATTGTCGAGAAGCATACCGATTGCCAAAGCCATTCCCAAAAGGGTCAGGCTGTTAATACTTACACCGAAAGCATAAAAGAAATTAAAAGCTGTATAAACAGAAATCGGGATGGCAAGTGCAATTGCAATTACCAGCCTGAAATTTTTCAGAAATATCCAAAGTACAAATATTGCCAATATTCCGCCAATTATTGCCAGCTTTATAATAAGATCAATATTTTTCTCCATGGTTTCAGCAGAATTATACTGAATAACCATTTCAATATCTTTGGGTTTTAGCTCATTATTTAGTTTATCAATTTGCTTTTTTACTTCATTTGCCAACTCAATAATATTTGCCTGTGAATCGCGTGAAACCTGGATAGTTACTGATTCTTTTCCGTTTACACGACTGTATGAGTTTTGTTCTTTTACACCAAAATGAACTGTAGCAATATCTTTTAATTTTATCGAACCCTGTTCTTTTACGACTACTTCATAAATATCATTAATATTTGAAAATTCAGAAATCACATTAACAAAAAACAATTGATCGTTTTTCGATATTTTTCCTGCAAAAGTCCTTGCCTTGCTATTTTGGTTTATTGCTGAACGAACATCGGCAGGTGAAATTCCATAACTTTTGCAAACATCTTCATCAAGAATAATATCTATTGATTTTTCTCTTCCCCCGAAAACTTCGGCATTTGAAACGCCGTCGATATTTTCAATTTTATTCAAAATTTCCCGTTCAACTATCTGTCTTACACGGTTTACTCCGCCACTTCCCCTTGCCTGAATTGTCATAAACATATTGTTTATTTGCTCCAGATCAAATTTATAAACCTGAACTTTGAATTCCTCAGGCAAATTCTTTTTTACTTCATCAATTTTTTCTACTAATTTCAGATAGGCAAATTTTATATTGACAGATTGCTGATAAGATATTCGTATGCTTCCTTGTTGCTGGCCGGCGGTTGACTCAATTTTCTCAACTCCTTCAAGCTTTCCGATGGCTCCTTCAAGAGGAATTATTGCCTGGTTTTCCATATATTCAGGATCAACTTCAAGCACGCTTCCAACCTGAACAAACAAAAACGGTATCTGAGCATTTGGATATAGCTCAACAGGAAGTTGTTTGTATGAAAAATAGCCAAGCATAGTCAGCCCTGTAAAGAGCATGGCAATTAGTATTTTTCGCTTTATAATAAAATTCATTTTTACTTTGTGATACTTTGTGATACCGATAGCTATCGGTATTGTGTGACTTTGTGGTTAAGTAAAATCTCAATTCCTAATTCGTATTATTTTTTCTTTTATCCTTTCAAAAACATAATAAACACACGGAATTACAACCAGTGTTAATAATGTTGATGTTATCAATCCTGCAATTACTGCAATCGCCATTGGTGAACGTAAAGCTGCACTTTCGCCAAAACCAATTGTAAGTGGCAATAATGCAAGAATTGTTGTTATACTTGTCATGATTATTGGTCTTATACGATTTTCTCCGGCGCTGATAATAGATTCACGTAAAGATTTCCCTGCTGCTTTAAACTGATTAATGGCATCAACAAGAATGATTGAATCATTAACAGCAATCCCTGCTAACATGATTATCCCGATATAAGCCATAATGTTCATTGATATTCCAAGAATAAAAAATGCCCAGACCGCACCAACTCCGGCAAGAGGAATAGTCAGCAAAATGGTAAAAGGATGAATTAGCGATTCGAATTGTGAAGCCATAACCATATAAACTAAAATAACCGACAGCAACAAAGCAAAACTCAGGTTCGACATGGCATCCTGACGTTTTTGTTCTTCACCAACAATGTCAATCTGATAACCTTGAGGGCAATCAATCAAGCCTAATGTTTCACGAAGATTTTTAATAACTTTATCAAATGCCATCGAACTCTGAATATCAGCACTAACTTTTCCAATTCGATTTTGATTCCTGCGATGTAATTGCTTTGGGGAAACAGAATTTTCGATATGTGCCACTTCATATAAAGGCACTTCTTTATCACCGCTTTTCAGTTTAATGGTATTAAATTCATATAAACTGATCTCGGGTAATTTTACTGTGATATCACTCATCTCGCCATCTTTTTCGTATTTACCGGCATCTTTTCCCATCAGTAGATCTTTAAGTTGGGAAGTTATACTTTCAGCTGTCAAACCATAAATGCCGGCTTTGTAGCGGTCAATAACAACATCAATTTCGGGGGCTCCTTTTTCAATACTGGTTTTTACATTCAATAAGTAAGGCATTTGCTGCATCTTATTTTTTATTTCAGCAGTAACTTCTTCAAGCACTTGTAAATCTTCTCCTTTTACTTCAACAACTAAAGGTGCATCCTCGGTTCCCATTGTTGATTGCAAAGCGGTTTGATCACGAATGATTGAAATTTCTGCATCCGGGATTCGATCCAAAAGTTCTCCTATTGTGGAAATAATTTCATCAGACTGATCAATAACTTCTTTTTTTAAATGAACTTTAATGCTTGCAGTATTTTCATTTTGAAGAATAGTTTTTTTGCTACCCAATCCACTTGTAGGACCGATCTGGCTATAAACAACATCAACTTTATCATCAAGAACTTCACTCAGCATTAACTCAATAGTCCGGACTGTTTCGGAAGTACGTTCCAATTGAGTTCCTTCTTTTAACTGAACCTCGATACTAAATTCATTTGTACTGCTTTTTGGAAGATATTCATTCCCAACATAAGTAAAAATATAAACGGTAAGCACTAAAATTAATATTGTCAAAACAATTACCAGGTATCTAAAATTAAGGATTTTAGATAAAAGACCACCATACCAGCGAATGCGAACCGATTTGATATTTTTTTGTTTTGATTTTTTTCCATAAGCGAAATTAAATAACATAGGTATCATTAAAATAGCTACAAATAAAGAAGCTAATAATGAAAAAGCTACTGTCCATGCCTGGTCTTTAAACAAAGCTCCCGAAGCACCATGTAAATAAACTATTGGAAGAAAAACCACAATTGTTGTAAGCGTTGAAGCCACAATTGCTCCACCAACTTCAGCAGTACCTTTAACAGCAGCCTCTTTGACCGACAAACCCGATTCTAAATTCCGGAAAATATTTTCAACAACAACAATGGCATTATCAACAAGCATACCTGCACCGAGTGCAAGCCCACCAAGAGTCATAATATTTAGACTCAAACCATTAAAATACATTAAGTTGAAAGTAGCAATTACCGAAATTGGAATTGCAAAACTGATAATTGCTGTAACTTTTATCCTTCTTAAAAATATAAACAGAACAAAAATTGCCATTAATGCACCAAGTAAGGCTGTTTCTTCGACTTCGTCAATAGATTCCTGAATAAATTTCCCCTGATTTTGAACAATAATAAATTCATATCCCGGTAAAGCTTTTTTAATTGATTCCATTGTTTCATTAAGGTCATTTACAGCTTTTACGGTATTGAATCCTGTTTCCTTGAAAATTGAGAGTCCAACACAGCGAATCCCATTAATCCTGACAATGTTTTGAGGGTCTTTATTTACAAAACTAACTTTTGCAACATCCTTTAGAAAGATTGGCACTTTATTACTGATAGCATTTATAGTTTGAGCACTTTGTTCCGGGTTGATTTGTTTGTAGCTGACAACCAGGTTTTCCAAATCACGAATATTATCCAGGAGACTGACTCCCTTGATAATATATTTTTTACCCATTTCAACAACCGATCCACCCGAAACATTTCTGTTCATATTTTGAACCTGTTGAACTATTTGTCCGGCTGTTAACCCAAAAGCATCCAATCTATATTGATCGGTTTCTATCAGTACTTCTTTTTCTTCGGTGCCTGTGAGGCTTATATCAGCAATACCTTCGAGGCGAATCAATTCGTTGCGGATATAGTTCTCGCCAACTTTTCTAAGTTCATCCATATCGGAAATCTCGGGATGCAGCATCCCGATTATCATCACAGGTGAGGCGTTTGGGTCGTGTTGTGTGATAGTGAATTCATCGATATCTGAATTCTGGCTAAAAGTTGTAAGTGCTTTTTGTAAATCCAGAAAAGCTTCGTCCATATCTCTGCCCCATGCATATTCGACTGTTACTCTTGCCGAACCAACAATACAAATTGAAGAAACCTGAGTAACTCCTTTTTGGCGAATTGACAAAGATTCAATGTTTTCGATAAATTGTTTTTCAATTTCTTCAGGTGGCCGTTCACCTGCTGATATTTCAATGAAAATTCGCGGAGCATTCATTTCCGGTAATAAATCGACACCCAATTTCCTTAATGAAATCCACCCCAATAATATTATTGCGAGAGCGATCATAGAAACCGTTACAGGATAATTAACCGAAAACTGTGTTATTTTTTTCATTTTATTTAGTTTAATGTTTAAAGTTGATTCCAACTTCGAAAAGTCGTAAAAACTAAATTAATTCACTTAACAACTTTTACTTTCGTGCGATTTCTAAGGGTTTCAAATCCTTTTATTACCAGTCTGTCGTTTTTTTCGAGACCGGAAATTACCTGAACTTCATCAGGATTCTCCAAACCGAAATTTATAATTCTCTCCTCTGCCAAACCTTTATTAATAACAAAAACCGTGTTTCCTCTTTGTTTTGACAAAATAATATCTTTTGGTATAACGATCGCACTATCAAGGGAAGCAACTATAATTTCACCTTTAGCAAACATTCCGGGACGTAATAAAAGCTCAGAATTATTAATATTCACTATGGCTTTGAACGAACGGGTTTCAGGATCGATGGCAGGTGACAGTTGGGTAATTTTACCGGATAATGTATCGTCAGGGATAGTATAATTCATTATTCTGATATTTTGTCCTACTTTGACGACATTTATATTTTTTTCGGCAAGATTTAGCTCCATATAAAGTTTGCAGTAATCCATTAGTCTTACCAATAATGTATTTGCCTCTACTTTTGTTTCAGGTGTAAAGTATGGAAGTTCAACAATTACCCCGGAGATAGGTGTTGTGATTTTCATCTTTTGTAAACGTATTAATGCTTCTTCGTAAGAATATTCTGAATTGATATACTCGATCTCTGCATTTTTTAATTCACTCAGGGTTACACCTCCTTTTTCGTACAATGACTTTTGCTTTTCAAAGACTTGCTTTGATATTTCCTGACGTAACTCCAAAGATGAAAGTTTAATGTTGTTTTCATATTCTTTATCTTCAAGAAAAATAATTTCATCGCCTTTCTTAACATAATCGCCAAGGGCATAGGGTTTGCCTGTTGATGGATTTGTTTTGAGTTTGTAATTACCTGAAATTTCTGACTTTAGGCTTACATCCTTTACCGGAGTTACTGTTCCGGTTGTGCTAAAATATTTTTCAATAGATTTAGGTTTTACAACCATAACCGATACGAGTACGGAAATATCCTTATTCAAATCAGGGGCATTTTCGTTGCAAGCCATTAAAACACTTGCAATTATTATAAGCATTAGGATCTTTTTCATTTTCTTATTTTTTTAGTTTTTATTTTAAGTACTTATTTTCACCTTACTTCTGTCTAATATTATCCTGCAGTTCTTTAGGTACAAACGAAGTATTGTTTTCAAAGTCCCAAAGCGACTGAATTTTCATATTTATTAATTCTAATTTATAATTTATCAATGCATTTGCAAAATTCATTTTCTTTTCTGAAAGTTGGTTTTGGAAAAGCTCTAAGTCCATACTTGTCAGATCACCATTTCTGTATCGCTCGAGATTTATTTCATAAGTCAATTGGGCGTTTTTTTCGTTCTGTTCGGCAATTTCAATTTGTAAAATCAAGTTATTCAGATTTCTGTATATTTGTCTTATATTAATTATAATATCGTTTTTTTGGGTTTGAATATCAATTTCTTTCGATTCCACATCAACTTCAGCTGCCCGGATTCTTGCTTTTCTTTCACCCCAATCGAAAATCGGAATTGAAAATGTTATACCAACCTGAGGACTTTTTGTTGGCTTTTCATAAATATTTCCAAACTTCTCGTTATTACCCATAATTCCAAGTGAAAGCTCAACATCGCCTCTGAATTCATTAGTTGCTGAGGTTTCTATCAGATTGAATTTTGCAGTATTAAGTTCAATTTGCCTTTGACTTAATTCAAGCCGCTGAGTTAAACCATTATCAATAGCTTTTTCAAGAGAAACATTTACAGCTTTATAATCAATATTAGTTGAAACCTGAATATCCTCATAAAGTGACAAACCAATTAATTGTTTAAACTGATCTTTGGCATTTTCCAAATCAACTTTCTTATTATCCAGATTAGATTTACTTGTTGCATAATTTAATTCAGCCTGATATAATTCTTCCATGGCTGACAAACCACCTTCCACTTTACTTTGAATAATTCCTCTGCTGATTTTTTGATTTTCAAACTCTTCTTTAGCAATTTCAAGAGCCATTTGCCTTTGATATATTGCATAAAAAGCCTGATTAACCTGAAATTCCAAATTTAACATTTCAATGGAATAGGCTAAAGTGGCATTTTCAAGATTAAGTTGGTTGCGTTCCAAATCAAGCTTAGTTTTATTATACGTAAACAAAGGTTGATTATAAGCTAAATATAAGTAGTTGTTAAATCCTTTATAATATGAAGATAAATTATTTCCTTCTGAAAAATTGTCCTGATATCCAAAATCATTTCTTAGTGTCAAAGATCCGTCAGAGAATTTAATAGGTTGAGAAATTACCAAACTGGCATTTGCTCCTTTATTTTCAGTAGTGTACCACTCTG
>JAUWKH010000314.1 GCA_030614305.1 Bacteroidota bacterium | reverse complement strand
CTTACAATTGCAGTTGGTATTCTTGCAGCTTCCGAGCAAATTAAGTCAGAAAAAGTTGGTGATTATGTTATTATGGGCGAGCTTTCATTAGATGGCGGATTACAAGCGATAAAAGGATCACTGCCAATTGCTATTGAAGCAAGACAGAATGGCTTTAAAGGAATTATCGTGCCAAAGGAAAATGCAAAAGAAGCAGCTATTGTCAACGATATTGAAGTATATGGGGTTGAAAACATTAAACAAGTTATTGATTATTTTAATGAAGAAATTACACTTGAACCAACAATAATCAATACCAAGGATGAATTTTACTCTCGGTTAAATGATTATGAGTTTGATTTTTCAGATGTAAAAGGACAGGAAAACATAAAAAGATCGTTGGAAATTGCTGCTGCCGGTGGACATAATGTTATATTGATAGGTCCTCCCGGCTCAGGGAAAACCATGCTGGCAAAACGTATGCCGTCTATCCTGCCACCATTGAATTTGCATGAAGCACTGGAAACAACAAAAATTCATTCAGTTGCAGGTAAAATGGGTAGGAATGCATCTTTGATTTCTGTCCGCCCTTTTCGCTCTCCTCATCATACCATAAGTGATGCAGGTCTTGTCGGTGGTGGATCTTTTCCTCAGCCGGGTGAAATATCACTGGCTCAAAACGGTGTACTGTTTTTAGATGAATTGCCGGAGTTTAAACGATCTGTTCTTGAAGTAATGCGACAACCTATGGAAGACAGATCTGTAACCATTTCAAGGGCAAGAATTTCGATAGAATATCCTGCAAGTTTTATGTTGATTGCTGCTATGAATCCTTGTCCATGCGGATATTACAACCATCCTGATCACGAATGTGTATGCGGACCGGGAATCGTCCAGAAATACCTTAATAAAATTTCCGGCCCATTGCTTGACCGCATAGATATTCATGTTGAAGTAGTACCTGTTCCTTTTAAAGAATTAACCGATGCAAGCCCCGGAGAGAAAAGTCAAGTTATAAGAGAACGGGTTGTTGCTGCCAGAAAAATTCAGGAAGAAAGATATAAAGTTAATGAAAATATTCATTGTAACGCTCAAATGACGAGTAAACAATTAAGGACAATTTGTAAAATAAATGAAGAAGGCAATACTTTACTTAAAAATGCAATGGAAAAATTAAGCCTTTCAGCCCGTGCCTACGACAGAATACTTAAAGTTTCGCGCACAATTGCCGACTTTGCAAACAGCCCCGATATTAAAACAGAACATCTTGCCGAAGCCATTCATTACCGTAGTCTGGACAGGGAAAATTGGGGTGCATAATTTTTTGGCAACCTTTCACAGATTAAATAGCTAATTAAAATTGAGATTTTAGATTTTAAATTTTAGAATTAAGATTTATACTGCAAACCCTGTTGATCAGGCTACACCATTCCATAAGGAGTTATTCGTATCATAAACTTATAATACCCATCAATACTCTAATAGGTAATAATTTTTTTAATAATTAAGCAGGATTTACTTATACATTAACTATTTTTGCTAATTATGAAAAAAACCGGAATAATTTTATTTTTCCTGTCATGTTTTTTTATATCTTTAAATTGCAATTTATCAGGGCAACAATTGTATGATTGTACAATTGGCGAAGATTATAAACTTCAGTCACGCAGTAATATCAGCCGGCTTTTTGCCTATGATGAAATTTTTTATTATTCCCTGCGATTGAATAAAAAGGGCTCTCTAACTTATAATGCCAAAGGCTCAGGAGTTTATGTTGAAAAATTTGACAAAAATCTTAATCATCTCATTTCCATCGAAATTAACCTTCCTCAATTAAATAATATCAGAAAATTAATTCCAAAACGATTTTTTTCAGCTAATAACAATTTTGTGATTTTTGCTAATCAATACGACATAAATAATAAAACAGCACAAAGCTATATACTGTCCTTTGATGAGAATGGTGAAATTATCGGCAAGCCGGAGTTTCTTGGTGAAATAATTGATGTCTCAAAAAAAGATTTTGATGAATCTGATTATTTTACATGTAAAAAATTTAAAACCGATAGTGGTTTACGGTTTCTTTATAAACAAACTTTCCCGCCGGGCTGGGAAGTAATTACCAAGATAAATTATAAATTATTTGACAGTAATTTGAATAAAATCTGGGAAAAGCAAATTCTAATACCATATAATCCATGGAATTATGAAATCCTGAATATTGTTATAAACAGGTCCGAAGATTTGTTTTTTATTGCAAAAATTAAATCCGAAACTAAATTTGATAAGTATTTTTATAATCTCGGGGTGTTCAATCAGGATTCGGATGAAATACAGTATTATGATTTTAAATTGAAAAATAAGGAAATCACTAAGATAAAGTTAGATGTTACGCAAAGAGGTAATGTTTATGCTTTCGGTTTTTACAAAGAGCAGGATACAAAAAAAGAAATTGCAGGATTATTTTATTATATTTTCGATTCACAAAAAAGAAATGTAATTATCAATTCTGTTAAAGAGATTTCAAACGACATTATTTCACAATATAAAAATTCGGATTTTAAGCATCT
>JAUWKH010000390.1 GCA_030614305.1 Bacteroidota bacterium | reverse complement strand
TTTTTGTTCTCGTAGCTGCCCATCCACATTGCACTAATAATGTTTTTAAATAAATGTTACCATGTGTTGTTCTGCTACTTTTTTTTTACCGGCACTCTCATTATTACCAGGACTCATTCCCGCCCATGATGCTAGATGTTGTTCATTGGGAAATTGTTTCATATCATTGCCTGTTTCAGCAAGTATATATGCTGCTCCGTCTTTACCAACACCCGGTATTGTTGATAATAATTCAGCATCTAATTCCAATTCATTCTCTTTTAATTTTACATCTATCTGTTTATCTAACTTTTCTATTATTCGTTCCTTGTCAATCATTGACTCTTTTATAGTTTGTAGCATAAATTTATGATGCTCTGTTAAATAACCTTTTAATGATGAAGCTAATTCTTCACGTGTAGCTTGCATCTTGCCATGACGAAATTTCAATAATTCATTTATGTTGTCTTCTCCTCCTATCATTGCATCAATAATTTTCGTTGCTGTTGCTCCACTCATATCACTTACAACACTTGATAATTTTATATTAGCATCTTCCAATATTTTTTGAATCCTGTTTTTTTCAGAGGATATTTGTCCAATTATTTTTCGCTTATATCTTGTTAAATCTCTTAATTCTCGTATTGGTTTTGGTGGAATAAAACTGCCTCGCAATAGACCACTTAATAATAATTTGGCAATCCACTTGCTATCTTTCTTATCTGTTTTTCTACCAGGTACATTTTTTATATGTCGGGCGTTTACTAAGATTATATCTAAATCTGATTCTAAAATATTGTAAATAGGTTTCCAGTAAACGCCTGTACTCTCCATAGCTGCGTGTGTTATTTTTTCTTTTATTAACCAATCCCGCATTTCTTCAATTGATTCAGTAAATCCACTAAATGTTTTTGTAGTCTCTTTTAGTCCTTTACCTTTTATTGTAGCTACGATTACTTTTTTGTGCACATCAATGCCACATCCTCGCTCTACAACTTGTTCAAATTCTATTGTATTTTCTTTTTTTGCCATTTTAATTTAGTTTAAGTTATTAAATTGGCAGCGAAGATATATAATCATTCCCTTGTGTGTCAAAATTTACTTGACATGGATGTTTCATATGTTTATATTTGTAAAAAATAATCATATCCCAGTGTGACCGACGGGTTAACCCGTCGGTTCATGTTAGTTTCATGCAGTAATTTCCTAATATATCCGAGAGTATTGTTTGTATCGCGAAGAATCTTCCATAAGGTTCGTGAACCAGGACCTTTATCTTTATTACTCAAAACAATAATTGTTTTTTCGTTTTTCATATCCCTGATATAAAATGCACGGAAACCTTTCCACCAGCCATAATGGAAAACAGTACTATCTTCACTTGTTTTTATTCTCCAGCCAAAACCATAACCGTCTTTTCGTTTCCAGTATTTAGGGCTTCCCGGGGTAAAAGCTTCACGCAGTGTGGAATCGCTTATTAAAGTTTGATCATATAATGCCCTGTCAAATTTATAAAGGTCATCAACACAGGAAAAAACACCTTTATCGCCCATTATTCCATTCAGGTAATCATTTCGTTCTCTTACAATTCTCCATCCTCTGTATCTGTATCCGGTAACCCCAACAGGAATATAAGCAGGAACAGTGGAATCGCCATTCATATTATAAATTTTTGTGTGATCCATTTCAAGCGGCATAAAAATTCTCTCCTCTGCAAATTTATCATAAGTTTTTCCCGAAATATTCTCAACAATACAA
>JAUWKH010000006.1 GCA_030614305.1 Bacteroidota bacterium | reverse complement strand
GGCATGATTTTAATAAAATCAATAATAAATTCGGATGTGGAATGTGTTATCATGGCTAAGTTTGAATAAATACCTTCAGCCATTTCTTCACTCAATTCAATGTTTATTTGTTTTTGTTGTTTTTGTTCAGGCATATTACTTAATTTTAATAAAAAAATATTTGATCCATCGTGGTTTATCTGGGTTAGGGCTATTTTAGTTCATCTGCTAAATCTAAGCTTTCTTTTTTCTTTGCAGCCATTAATACATCATATTCTTCTTTTGAACCGACAATAATATCATCATACTCTCTTAATCCGGTACCTGCAGGAATTTTATGACCAACAATTACATTTTCTTTCAATCCGAGCAGCTCGTCGGATTTAGCATTTATTGCGGCCATAGTCAAAACTTTTGTAGTTTCCTGGAATGAAGCAGCAGAAATAAAACTGTTGGTTTGTAATGAGGCTTTTGTTATTCCTTGCAATACCTGCCGTGCAGTTGCCGGTTGGGCAACTCGTGATTCAACTAATATTTTATCTTTTCGTTTAAGAACCGAATTTTCATCTCTTAATTTTCTGGCGCTAACAATTTGGCCGGATTTAAATATTGCAGAAGCACCCGAGTCAATAATAATTTTTTTACCGAATATTTCGTCATTTTCATCATGAAAGATAATTTTGTTAACCAGTTCACCTTCAAGAAATTTTGTATCACCTGGGTCGGCAACTTCAACTTTACGCATCATTTGGCGAACTATTACCTCAAAATGTTTATCATTAATTTTAACTCCTTGTAAACGATATACTTCCTGGATTTCATCAACAATATATTCCTGAACTTTCATCGGTCCTTTAATTGCAAGGATGTCGGCAGGTGTCATATCACCTTCTGAAAGTGGTGTTCCTGCTTTAACATAATCATTTTCTTGTGCAAGTATTTGTTTTGATGTAGAAATCAGATAATGCTTTTCTTCGCCGGTTTTTGAAGTAATAATTACTTCACGGTTTCCTCTTTTTAATTTTTTTCCAAAAGAAACAACACCATCAATTTCGGAAACGGAAGCAGGATCGGAAGGATTTCGGGCTTCAAACAATTCTGTAACCCTTGGAAGACCTCCTGTGATATCGCCTGATTTTCCTATAGCCCTTGGAATCTTAACTAAAATTTCTCCGGCTTTAATTTTTTTGTTTTCATCAATTATTATATGTGCCCCAACGGGAATATCATAAGATTTGATTACTTGATTATCTGGTGATAATATTTTGATTGTCGGATTTTTAGTTTTAATCCTTGTCTCAACAATCACTTTATCATGATAACCTGTTTGTTCATCAGATTCAACCCTGTAAGTTTGACTTTCAATAATATTTTCAAAAGCAATTTTTCCGTCAATTTCTGATAAGATAACGGCATTATAAGGATCCCAATCGCTGATAAAATCACCTTTTTTAATTTCATCACCATTTTTAAAATAAAGATTAGCGCCATAAGGAATATTTCCTGATGCTAATACAATATTTGTATTTTTATCAATGATTTTCATTTCAGCAGATCTACCTGTAACGATGTTATATTTTTCACCTTTAGAGTTTATATATTTAACTGATCTTAGTTCTTCAAATTCAATAATGCCATTATGTTTGGCTTCAATTCTTGATGATATGGCAATGTTTGATGCAGTACCTCCAACGTGAAATGTTCTGAGGGTTAACTGAGTGCCGGGTTCACCAATTGATTGTGCAGCAATAACACCAACTGCTTCTCCTTTTTGAACCATTAGTCCTGAAGCAAGATTACGACCGTAGCATTTTGCACAAACCCCTTTTTTGGCTTCACAAGTTAATACCGACCTGATTTCAACGGATTCAATTAGAGATTCTTCTATCTGTTTTGCAATTTTTTCAGTTATCTCGTCTCCTGCTTTAATAATTAATTCTGCAGTTTGCGTATGATAAATATCATGGAGAGCAACTCGGCCTAAGATCCTGTCGTATAATGTTTCTACAATTTCTTCATTTTTCTTCAGAGCAGTAATTGTAAGACCTCTTAAGGTACCGCAATCTCTTTCTGAAATAATAACATCCTGAGAAACATCAACAAGACGCCGGGTTAAATAACCGGCATCGGCTGTTTTAAGAGCTGTATCAGCCAAACCTTTTCTCGCTCCATGAGTTGAAATAAAATATTCAAGTACTGACAATCCTTCTTTAAAGTTGGAAAGAATCGGGTTTTCAATAATTTCACCACCTTTTGCACCTGATTTCTGTGGTTTTGCCATTAAGCCTCTCATTCCTGATAACTGACGAATTTGTTCTTTTGATCCTCTTGCTCCTGAATCCAACATCATATAAACCGAATTAAATCCTTGCTGGTCTTTTGATAATTGATTCATTAAAGTATGTGTGAGATGTGAATTAGTGTGAGTCCAAATATCAATGATCTGATTGTATCTTTCGTTATTTGTTATGAATCCCATATTGTAGTTTGACATAACTTCCTGAACTTCGTCCTTTGCGTCTTTAATAAGTTCTTCTTTAACTTCAGGAATAATGATGTCACCCAGGTTAAACGAAAGTCCTCCGTCAAATGCCATTTTAAATCCCAGATCTTTGATGTCATCAAGGAATTGAGCAGTTTTTGCCGTACCTGTTTTCTTTAAAATATCACCAATAATATCACGTAAAGCCTTCTTAGTAAGTAATTGGTTTATAAATTCATATTCTTCGGGTACAACCATATTAAACAAAATACGGCCTACAGTTGTTTCAATTAATTTACCAACGGTTTCGTCACCTTCTTTATCTTTGATCCTTACATTGATAATAGCATGTAAATCAACTTTTCCTTCATTGTATGCAATTATTACCTCTTCGGGTGAATAGAATCGATATCCTTCACCTTTAACTATATGTTTCTTAGTACTTTTTCGCCCTTTGGTCATATAGTAAAGGCCTAATACCATATCCTGTGAAGGAACTGTGATTGGAGCACCATTAGCAGGGTTCAAAATGTTATGAGATGCAAGCATTAATATCTGTGATTCAAGAATAGCTGCGTTACCGAGTGGAATATGGACTGCCATCTGGTCGCCATCAAAGTCGGCATTAAATGCTGTACAAACCAATGGATGTAATTGTATGGCTTTGCCTTCAATTAATTTTGGTTGGAATGCCTGGATTCCGAGTCGGTGTAAAGTAGGAGCACGGTTTAAAAGAATCGGGTGCCCCTTCAAAATATTTTCAAGTATATCCCAAACAACAGGGTCTTTACGGTCAACGATTTTTTTAGCCGATTTTACAGTTTTAACTATACCTCTTTCAAGCATTTTGCGAATAATAAAAGGTTTGAACAATTCGCTTGCCATATCTTTCGGAAGTCCACATTCATGAAGTTTTAGTTCAGGTCCGACAACGATAACCGAACGTCCTGAATAATCTACCCTTTTACCTAGAAGATTTTGACGGAAACGACCTTGTTTTCCTTTTAAGCTGTCGCTTAAAGATTTAAGCGGCCTGTTTGATTCGGTTTTTACCGAACTGGCTTTTCTTGAGTTGTCAAATAATGAGTCAACGGCTTCCTGCAACATACGTTTCTCATTACGCATTATTACATCGGGAGCTTTTATTTCAATTAATCTTTTTAGTCTGTTATTTCTGATGATAACCCTTCTGTAGAGATCGTTAAGGTCGGAAGTTGCAAATCTTCCACCATCAAGCGGAACCAAAGGACGTAATTCGGGAGGAATTACAGGAACAACTTTTACAATCATCCATTCAGGGCGATTTTCAATACGGTTTCTGGCATCCCTGAAAGCTTCAAAAACCTGTAATCGTTTTAAAGCATCTGCTTTACGTTGTTGGGATGTTTCGGTATTTGCTTTATGTCTTAATTCATAAGAAAATTTATCAAGGTCAAGACGGGCTAAAAGGTCACATAATGCTTCGGCACCCATTTTTGCGATGAATTTATCTGGGTCGCTGTCGTCTAAGTATTGATTTTCGGGTGGAATGTTATCCATTATGTCAAAATATTCTTCTTCGGTAAGGAAATCAAGATATTTAATACCATCAGCTTCTTTAATGCCCGAATTTATTACAATATATTTTTCATAATAGATAATTGATTCAAGTTTTTTTGTTTGTAAACCGAGTAAAGCACCGATTTTATTTGGTAATGACCTGAAGAACCAGATATGAGCCACAGGAACAACCAGTTGAATGTGTCCCATTCTTTCTCTACGTACTTTTTTTTCGGTTACTTCAACGCCGCATCTGTCGCAGACTATACCTTTGTAGCGGATTCTTTTATATTTTCCGCAATGACATTCCCAGTCTTTAACAGGGCCAAAAATCCTTTCGCAGAATAATCCGTCTCTTTCAGGTTTATATGTCCTGTAATTGATGGTTTCAGGCTTTAAAACTTCACCACATGAACGTTCAAGAATTGCTTCTGGTGAAGAAATACTAATTGTTATTTTAGAAAATTCTTTTTTTACGGTATTATCTTTTCTGAAAGCCATATTTTGAAATTAATAAATAGTTAAATTTGTTAATCAAATGTGATATTTAATCCAAGTCCTCTTAATTCATGTATTAAAACATTGAATGATTCAGGGATGCCTGGTGTTGGCATGTTTTCACCTTTAACAATTGATTCATATGCTTTGGCTCTGCCTATAACATCATCGGATTTCACTGTAAGTATTTCCTGAAGAACGTTAGCAGCACCGAATGCTTCAATTGCCCAAACTTCCATTTCTCCGAATCTTTGTCCTCCAAACTGGGCTTTACCACCAAGAGGTTGCTGAGTGATTAATGAATATGGTCCTATTGAACGAGCATGCATTTTATCGTCAACCATATGATGTAACTTCATTATGTATATATAACCAACAGTTGCCGGCTGATCAAAACGCTTGCCTGTGCAGCCATCATAGAGATAAATTTTACCATTCTCGGGCAACTCAGCTTTTTTCATATATTCGTTTATCTGGTCAATAGTGGCACCATCAAAGATTGGAGATGAAAATTTCAAATCCAATTTTTTTCCTGCCCAACCAAGTACGGTTTCGTAAATCTGTCCAAGATTCATCCGTGAAGGTACACCCAATGGATTAAGAACAATATCAACTGGTGTTCCATCTTCAAGGAATGGCATATCTTCTTCACGAACAATCTTTGCAACTATACCTTTATTTCCATGCCTGCCTGCCATTTTATCACCAACTTTTAGTTTTCTTTTTTTAGAAACAAAAACTTTTGCCATCTTAACAATTCCATTTGGTAATTCATCTCCAACAGTTGCAACAAATTTCCTGCGTTTATATATTCCTAATAATTCTTTGTATTTGTTATTATGGTTATTGATAAGAGTTTTAATTAATTTATTTTTTGCTTTATCTGTTGTCCATTTATTAGGATTTATATTTGTGTAATCAATATTAGCAAGTAATTTTTGAGTGAATTTTGATTTTTTGGAGATTAGTTCTTCTTTAAAATTATTATAAACACCTTGTGAGGTTTTACCACTAACCAAAATAGTTAATTTATCAACGAGTTTTGTTTTTAGTTCAACAACATTTTTTTGATGTTTTTCATCAAGAATGCTTGTAATATCCTTTTCTTTCGCTTTGCTTTTTCTATCTTTTATTATTCGTGAAAAAAGTTTTTTATCAATAACAACACCTTTCATTGAAGGAGGAGCTTTAAGGGAAGCGTTTTTAACGTCTCCTGCTTTATCTCCGAATATTGCTCTTAATAATTTTTCTTCCGGAGTTGGATCACTTTCACCTTTAGGTGTGATTTTACCAATTAAAATATCGCCTTCATTAACTTCAGCACCGATTCTTATTAAACCGTTCTCATCCAACTCTTTTGTTGCTTCAGCACTTACATTGGGAATATCGTTGGTTAATTCCTCAACGCCACGTTTTGTATCTCTAACTTCAAGAGAAAATTCTTCAATATGGATAGAAGTAAATATATCTTCTTTCACAACTTTTTCAGAAATAACAATTGCATCTTCAAAGTTATATCCTTTCCATGGCATAAACGCAACCATCAGATTTCTTCCTAAAGCCAATTCCCCGTTTTGTGTAGAGTAACCTTCGCAAAGAACTTGATCTTTAACAACTTTATCGCCTTTTTTCACTATAGGACGAAGGTTAATACATGTATTTTGATTTGTTCTTGAAAATTTAGTAAGATGATAATTTTTTACATCATCATCAAAACTTACCAATTTTTCATTTTCATCTCTTGCATACCTTATAATTATCTCGCTTGAGTCAACATATTCAACTATGCCGTCACCTTCAGCATTAATAAGCACTCTAGAATCGTGGGCAACACAGGCTTCAATACCTGTTCCAACTATAGGAGTCTCGTTGTTTAGCAAAGGAACAGCTTGCCGCATCATGTTTGATCCCATTAAAGCCCTGTTAGCATCATCATGTTCAAGAAACGGAATTAATGATGCTGCTATGGAAGCTATCTGGTTTGGAGCAATGTCAATTAAGTCAACTTTTTCTTTTTCAATAATAGGATAATCGGCTAAATGTCTTGCTTTTACTATATCGTTTTGAAAAGTACAGCCGTCATCTTTAAGTATTGTATTAGCTTGGGCAATAATTTTGCTTTCTTCTTCTTCTGCGCTTAAATAAACAGGTTTTTCTTTTAATTGAATTACTCCGTTTTCTACTTTACGGTAAGGAGTTTCAATGAAACCAAGTTTATTGAATTTTGCATAAACACAAAGAGAAGATATCAAACCAATGTTAGGACCTTCTGGTGTTTCAATAGTACATAAACGTCCATAATGTGTATAATGGACATCACGTACTTCAAATCCGGCTCTTTCGCGTGAGAGTCCTCCGGGACCTAATGCAGATATACGTCTTTTATGAGTTAATTCAGCTAAAGGATTTGTTTGATCCATAAACTGAGATAACTGATTGGTTCCGAAAAATGAGTTTATTACCGAAGATAAAGTTTTAGCATTAATAAGATCAGTAGGAGTGAAGACTTCGTTATCTCTCACATTCATTCTTTCGCGTATAGTCCTTGACATACGTGACAGTCCGATACCGAACTGTGTGTATAACTGTTCTCCAACTGTTCGCACTCTACGGTTACTTAAATGATCAATATCGTCAACTTCGGTTTTTGCATTGACAAGTTTAATAAGATGTTTAATTATTGAAATAATATCGTCTTTTGTTAATACTTTTATGTCGGTATTTGTATCTGTTCCAAGTTTTTTATTAATTCTATATCTTCCTACGTCCCCCAGGTCGTATCTTTTGTCGGAGAAGAATAGTTTTTCAATTATTCCACGTGCAGTTTCTTCATCAGGAGGTTCGGCATTACGTAATTGGCGATAAATAAATTCAACTGCTTCTTTTTCAGAGTTTGCAGTATCTTTTTGTAATGTATTGAAGATAATACTGTAATCGCTTGCAATTACATTGTCTCTGTGGAGCAAAATTGTTTTATTTCCTGATTCAATGATCTGTTCAATGTGTTTATTTTCAAGTACTGTTTCCCTATCAATAATAACTTCGGTACGTTCAATTGAAACAACTTCACCTGTATCTTCATCAACAAAATCTTCTATCCATGATTTCAGTACTCTTGCGGCTAACTTGCGGCCTATTACACGTTTTAAACCTGCTTTAGTAACTTTTATTTCTTCAGCAAGATCAAAAATTTCAAGTATATCTTTATCGCTTTCATATCCGATAGCTCTCAATAATGTGGTTACAGGTAATTTTTTCTTTCTGTCAATGTAAGCATACATTACATTATTGATGTCGGTAGTAAACTCCATCCAAGAACCCTTGAAAGGAATAATTCTTGCTGAGTACAACTGTGAGCCATTTGCATGAAAGCTTGTACCAAAAAATACTCCGGGTGATCTATGTAATTGAGAAACTACCACCCTTTCGGCACCATTAATCATAAAAGTACCTTTAGGAGTCATGTATGGCATCATACCCAAATAAACATCCTGGATGATAGTTTCAAAATCTTCGTGATCAGGGTCAGTGCAATATAACTTTAGTTTTGCTTTAAGAGGAACGCTATATGACAAGCCCCTTTCAATGCATTCTTCAATTGAATACCTGGGTGGGTCAATAAAATAATCCAGGAATTCAAGTACAAAGTTATTACGCGAATCTGTTATTGGAAAGTTTTCGCTGAAAACCTTAAATAATCCTTCGTTAACACGATTTTCAGGATTTGTTTCCAATTGGAAAAAATCCTGAAAAGATTTTATCTGAATATCAAGAAAATCAGGATATTCTTCATGAATTTTTGTAGAGGCGAAATTTATTCTTTCAGTTTTTTTTAAAGCCAAGATTTTAAGTTTTTAGCCTGCCCAAAGACAGGGAGGTTTGTAGTAAATAAAATAATAAAAAATTACCAAAATTAGATGAAGGCTTTCAACCTGTCAATAGTCTAAATTCTATTATCAGTAAATACTAAACCAACTACTTAATTTCAACCTCTGCTCCAGCTTCTTCTAATTGATTTTTTAATACTTCAGCTTCATCTTTGGTAACACCTTCTTTGATTGCTTTAGGGGCAGAATCAACTAATTCCTTAGATTCTTTAAGTCCTAAGCTCGTTAATTCTTTTACTAATTTAACTACAGCTAATTTAGATTGTCCGGGGGCTTTAATGATTACATCAAAAGCCGTTTGTTCTTCAGCTGCTTCAGTTTCGCCTGCACCTGCTCCTGGTGCTGCAACAACAGCTGCTGCTGCAGCTGGTTCAATTCCGTATTCTTCTTTTAAAATTCCAGCTAATTCGTTAACTTCTTTAACTGTTAAATTAACTAATTGCTCTGCAAAAGTTTTTAAATCTGCCATTTTCTATTGTTTTTTAATTATGATTTTCTAAATAATTATTTTAAATTTTATTAAAATTCTGCTAAATAACAGAAATGTGAATTCCTTATTCGGATTTTTTGGATAATGTTTTTAGTATTCCGGAAATATTATTTCCTCCGGATTGTAAGGCTGAAATAACATTTTTAACAGGTGATTGCAATAATCCGATAATGTCTCCAATGAGTTCGTTCTTAGATTTTATATTCATTAAAAAATCTAACTGATCATCACCAAGGTATATCATTTCTTCAATGTATGCACTTTTAATAATTGGACGGTTAAATTTTTTTCTGAATTCTTTGATCAGTTTAGCAGGAGCATTACCTGTTTTAGCAAACATAATAGATGTTGAACCTGTTAAAGTTTCATATAAAGGTTCAAAATTCTTTTCAATTTTTTCCATTGCTTTTTTTAGCAATGTATTCTTTACAACTGTCAACTGGATTTCCTTTTTAAAACATAATCTTCTTAAGGCTGTAGTATCCTCAGAATTTAAACCGGAAATATCAGTAATATAAAAATATTCGTTGTTAGTTAATTGTTTCTTTAATGAATCAATAAGCTGATTTTTTTCTTCTTTTCTCATAATATTTTACCTTGTAAGTAACAGAAAATTATGTGGTTATTGATTTAGATTCAATCTGAATTCCAGGACTCATTGTACTTGACATGTAAATACTTTTAATGTAAGTACCTTTTGAAGCAGAAGGTTTCAACTTGATAATGGTTTGTAATAATTCTTTTGTATTATCAAGAATTTTTGTATTTTCAAATGAAACTTTGCCAATTGAATTGTGAATTATTCCAAATTTATCAACCTTAAAATCAATTTTACCGGCTTTAACGTCTTTAACTGCTTTTCCAACATCCATTGTAACGGTTCCGGTTTTTGGGTTTGGCATAAGACCTCTTGGTCCTAATATCCTTCCCAAAGCACCAACTTTAGGCATTACACTTGGCATGGTAATTACAACGTCAATATCGGTCCATCCGCCTTTAATTTTTTGAATATATTCATCAAGACCATAATAATCAGCTCCAGCTTCTATAGCTTCTTCTTCTTTATCGGGGGTGCACAAAACCAAAACCCTGATGGTTTTTCCTGTACCATGGGGCAAAGTGACTGTGCCTCTAACCATTTGATTAGCTTTACGCGGGTCAACACCTAAGCGTACATCTATATCAATTGAAGAATCAAATTTTGTGTAAGTAAGATTTTTAACAATATCAATAGCTTCTGTTAATGTATAAAACTTACTTTTATCAAATTTTGTTAAAGCTTCTTTTCTGTTTTTTGTTAATTTAGTCATTGTTTATTTTCTTAAGATGATTTGACTATTAATCAAAAGTGCAGGATTAATATATTAATTGTCAAAATGGAATTTCCCTTTAACATTTATTCCCATACTTCTGGCAGTACCTGCTACCATTTTCATTGCTGATTCAACTGTAAATGCATTAAGATCAACCATTTTTGCTTCGGCAATTGATTTTATTTGATCCCAACTTACTGAAGCTACTTTGTCTCTGTTTGGTTCTGGTGAACCTTTTTGAATTTTAGCAGCTTCCATTAATTGAACAGCAACCGGAGGGGTTTTTATTATAAAACTAAAGGATTTATCCTTAAAAACAGTTATTATTACAGGGATGATTTTTCCTGCTTTATCCTGTGTGCGGGCATTAAATTGCTTGCAAAATTCCATAATATTAACTCCTTTTGCACCTAATGCAGGTCCTACTGGGGGTGATGGATTTGCAGCTCCTCCTTTGATTTGTAATTTTATTAATCCGCTAACTTCTTTTGCCATTTTAATTCTTTTCTTATAAATATAAATTGATTTAAAAGTTATTTGATAACCTATTCTTTTTCAATTTGCATAAAACCTAATTCCAATGGGGTTTTTCTGCCGAAAATTTTAACCATGACTTTCAGTTTTTTCTTTTCCTCATTAATTTCTTCAATTATTCCACTGAAACTGTTAAATGGTCCATCAGTAACTGTAACTGATTCACCTACAATAAAAGGCACATTAATTTCTTCTCCCTTTTCTGCCAGTTCATCAACTTTACCCAAGATTCTGTTTACTTCTGATGGTCGAATAGGATCAGGTTCTCCCTTTGTTCCTAAAAAATTTAACACATTTGGTATGTTTTTTATAATATGAGGAATTTCGCCAACTAATTCAGCCTCTATAAGAATATAACCCGGAAAGTAATTTCTTTCCTTACTTATTTTTTTCCCTTTTCTTACCTGGTAAACTTTCTCGGTCGGGATAAGTACTTGTGAGATATAATCTTTCAGATTAAGACGGATAATCTCACTATCAAGGTATTCTTTTACCTTTTTTTCTTTACCACTAATCGCCCGTATAACATACCATTTTTTGACTTGCTCGCTCATAATTTATACAAAGGAATTATTTTGATTATTATCAAATAACAAAATATTAGATTATTAAAAATTTATTAAAAAAGTTTATAAAAATTTTCCAATAAAGTTTGAAATGACATATCCATCAAATAAACGATTAAAGCGATTATAAGGGAAGCAATGGATACAACAATTGCACTACTTTGCAATTCATTCCAAGTAGGCCAGGAAACTTTATGAATTAATTCATCATAACTTTCCTTAATGTAACTTTTAAATTTAAATTTAGCCATTTAATCTAATATTTTTGCACGGGTGGTAGGATTTGAACCCACAACCAATGGTTTTGGAGACCACTACTCTACCAATTGAGCTACACCCGTATAATTATATATACTTTTCTATAAAGGTATAAGGTAAAGATATTCTGATAAAAATAAGAATACCTTATACTTATTACCTGTTAATTTATTATTAATCTAAAATTTCAGTTACCTGACCAGCTCCAACAGTTCTGCCGCCTTCACGGATTGCAAAGCGTAAACCTTTGTTCATTGCAATCTCGGAGATTAATTTAACTTCTATTGTCAAGTTATCACCGGGCATTACCATTTCAATACCTTCGGGAAGGAAAATTTCACCGGTAACGTCAGTTGTTCTGAAATAAAATTGCGGACGATACTTGTCGTGGAATGGTGTATGTCTTCCTCCTTCTTCTTTTTTAAGGATATATACCTCTGCATTAAAATGTTTATGAGGAGTTACTGAACCGGGAGCAGCAATTACCATGCCTCTACGGATTGCATTCTTGTCAATACCTCTTAACAGAAGACCTGCATTATCACCTGCTTCACCACGGTCTAATATTTTCCTGAACATTTCAACACCGGTTACAACTGATTTTAGTTTTTCAGCACCCATACCGATTATATCAACAGGGTCGCTGGTATGAATAATACCGGTTTCAATTCTACCTGTGGCAACAGTACCACGACCTGTAATAGAAAATACATCTTCGACAGGCATTAGAAATGGTTTTTCAACATCTCTTTTAGGTAATGGAATCCATGTGTCACAAGCTTCCATTAATTCAAAAACTTTATCTACCCATTTCTGTTCCTGATTTAATGCACCTAATGCTGAACCTTGAATAACAGGAGTGTTGTCGCCATCAAATTCATAGAATGAAAGCAGTTCTCTGATTTCCATATCAACTAATTCTAACAATTCATCATCATCAACCATATCAACTTTGCTCATGAAGACAACTAACTTAGGTACACCAACCTGGCGAGCCAAAAGAATATGTTCACGTGTTTGTGGCATTGGTCCGTCAGTGGCAGCAACAACTAATATTGCACCGTCCATTTGAGCTGCACCTGTAACCATGTTTTTTACATAGTCGGCGTGGCCCGGACAATCAACGTGTGCATAATGCCTGTTGTCGGTTTGATACTCAACGTGCGCTGTATTAATTGTTATACCTCTTTCTTTTTCTTCAGGTGCATTGTCAATTTCATCAAATGACATATAAGTTGCTAAACCTTTGTCTTGAAGATTTAATGTAATGGCAGCGGTTAAAGTGGTTTTTCCATGGTCAACATGACCAATAGTTCCAATATTAACATGCGGTTTTGAACGATCAAATTTTTCTTTAGCCATATTAAAAAATATTTAGTTAAATTGATTACAAAATATATAAAAATAATTCAGTTATTTATTTGAGCCAATGACGAGAGTTGAACTCGTGACCCCTTCCTTACCAAGGAAGTGCTCTACCACTGAGCTACATCGGCTTAAATAATTTTTGAGCGGAAAACCGGGCTCGAACCGGCCACCTACAGCTTGGAAGGCTGTCGCTCTACCAAATGAGCTATTTCCGCTTAATAATTTACGATCATATTATTATATCGTAAATTGAAAATTATCTGTGGGGAGAGGAGGATTCGAACCTCCGAAGGCTTCGCCAACAGATTTACAGTCTGCCCCATTTAACCGCTCTGGAATCTCCCCGAATTTAATTTATGATTGCAATAAAATTTCAAGGAACTTAGAGCCGATGGACGGATTCGAACCGCCGACCGGCTGATTACAAATCAGCTGCTCTGACCAACTGAGCTACATCGGCATATTATATATGTCGATAATTGTTAAATTATTAAAATTTAAAATTCTTTCCAGAAAACATATTCCAGAAAGCTAATCACCTCGGCATAAGCTAAATAACCCTTGTTCATTAAATAAAAAACAGACCTTTTTAAAAAGGTCTGCAAAAATATAAATTATTAAATTAATATACAAAGTTTTTTTTAGTTTTCTGAATAAATGTTTTATATTTTTTAGTTTCTTATTTTTTCCTTATGTTTTTTTAGTTGTCTGCGAAGTGCTTCAACAGTTATATCAATGGCTTCTTCAAAAGATTTGCTTTGTTTTTTTGCAAAAAGATCATATCCCTTTATTTTTAATCTGATTTCGGCAATTTTATTCTCATGACCGCCGTTATTTGAAAGTTTTAATATAACATCACTTCCAATTACGCCATTATAAATGTTAGCTAATTTTTCAAGCTTTTCTTTAATGAATGAATCTAATTTTTTATCAGTTTTAAAATGTACTGAATTGATGTTAACTTTCATAATTCATCTCCTTATTTTTATGCCCTTGGATGAGCTTGTTTATATATAGATTTTAATTTGTCAATTGTGTTATGTGTATATATTTGTGTTGCTGAAAGATTACTGTGTCCGAGTAATTCTTTGATAGTATTCAGATCAGCGCCATTATTTAACATATGTGTGGCAAAAGTATGACGCAACACATGAGGGCTTCTTTTATTAAGTGTTGTGATTTTACTAAGGTAAGATTTCACTATTCGGTAAATAAGTTTGTTATAAATTTTCTTTCCTTTTTCGGTTACAAAAAGAAATTTATCTGACTCTTCCAGATTAAATTTATTATTTTTTTCAGTTAAGTATTCATTAAGTAATACTTTTAGCTTATTACTAAACGTAATAATTCTTTCTTTATTTCTTTTTCCTAAAATTTTGACGGTGTTATAACTGAAATTAAAATCAGTTTCTTTTAAATTTGCCAATTCCGATAATCGCATTCCAGTAGCATAAAATAATTCAAGTATCGTTTTGTCTCTGATAGCATTAAAACCTTCTCCAAAATCAATTTCATCAAATAAAAAATTAATTTTTTCCAGTTCAATAAAAACAGGTAATCGTTTTGAAGATTTTGGAGGAATTATTTTACGCATTGGATTTTCACTGATTTCACCTTCACGGATAAGAAATTTGAAAAAGGATTTCAGTGTGGATAATTTGCGGTTAATTGTTCTTGTTGAAATTGAATTTTCCATTAAATTAACCAACCAGGACCGAACTATTGAATAATTAATATTTTTTATATCGGTTATTTCGTACTGCTCTGAAATATATGAAAAAAACTGGTCTAAATCATTTGTATAAGCTATTATAGTATGCTTTGAATATCTTTTCTCGTACTGTATATATTGAATGTATCTTTCTATTGTCATAAAAAATCAGGAAGAAATTTTCAGTTTCAAATATACAAAAAAAATACTTTAAAACAAAATATTTTACTAAAAAAGATTAGAAAAAATGATAAAGTTTAAGCTAAGTCTTGTAGTTTCAGGGTATTAATATAAATAGCTTTTAACTTTTGCTCTCTTTTTTTAATAGATGGTTTTGTGAATTTTTGCCTTTCACGCAATTCTTTTACAACACCGGTTTTTTCAAATTTTCTTTTGTACTTTTTTAAAACCCTGTCAATGTTTTCACCTTCTTTTACAGGTATGATAATCATGTTATTCTCTTTTCTTTTAATAAAAATTAATAATTTTTGGGAGTGCAAAATTATAAAATTATTGTAAAATAACAAAGATTTATCAGTAATATTTTTTTCGGTAGTTTTAGAGAAGAAAAAATAAATTTATATTTTTTAAAAATTTCAGTATTTTTGCTATTTATATAAATTTTATTAATTTGGTATTTTTCTTAAAAAAATCAAATCACTAAATCACAATATGATGAATGATAATGACAAATTTAATATTTTAATTGTAGATGACCGAGAGGAAAACCTTGTTACACTTGAAGGTATTATAGAGAGTCCGGAATTAAATATAGTTAAAGCCCACTCTGGAAACCAAGCATTAAGTCTAATGCTGGAATATGATTTTGCTATGGTTTTGCTTGATGTTCAAATGCCTGAAATGGACGGTTTTGAAACAGCAGAAATCATGCGAAGCAATGAAAGAACAAAGCATATTCCAATAATATTTGTTACAGCAATCAGTAAGCAAAGGGAACATGTTTTCAGGGGATACAAAACAGGAGCTGTTGATTATCTTTACAAACCCCTTGATCTGGAAATATTACAAAGCAAAATCAAGGCATATATTGAATTTTTCAAGCAAAAACATACTCTTGAATTAACAACAAGAAAATTAAAAAATACTATTGATGAATTAAATAATGCAAAAAAAGTTGCGGAAGAGGCTACCATTGCAAAAAGTTCGTTTCTGGCAAATATGAGCCATGAAATCAGGACACCGTTAAATGGTATTATAGGAATGGCAGATTTAGCTTTAATGGATGAGCAGAGTTCTGAAATACAAACTGAAAGGCTTAAAGATATTAAACAATCAGGCGAATCGTTACTTGACATTATTAATGAAATTCTGGATATTTCAAAAATTGAAGCGGAAAAATTAGAACTGGAAGTAATAGAGTTTAGTATACGCGATCTGATTGAAAAGATTATTCGTTTGCTATCAGTTAAAATTTTTCAGGAAAAATTAGAATTTGTTTGCGATATCTCTCCGGAAATGCCAGACATACTGATCGGCGACCCATTAAGGATTCGCCAAATACTGATCAACTTGTTGAGTAATGCTGTTAAATTTACTGATGAAGGTTTGGTCGGAATTCAAGTGGAACTTATGGAAATTAGAGATGGTATTGCAAAAATTAAATTTTTAGTTATTGATACAGGAATAGGTATTGCAGAAGATAAAATTGAAAATCTATTTAAATTATACAGTCAAGCAGATGATTCTACAACAAGAACTCATGGAGGCACGGGTTTGGGGCTTTCAATATCAAAAAAGCTTGTTGAAATGATGGGAGGTGAAATCCTGATTGAAAGCACTTTGGATAAAGGCAGTAAATTTTTATTTACTCTTACTCTTAAAATTGGAGAACAAAAAGATGAGCCATGGAAGCTTCAACTTGAACAATCACCTGAGGATATTAATATCTTAATTATTGATGATAAAGCAGAAAACAGCAAGGTGATTTTCCGGTTATTAAATTACTGGAATATTAATTCGGTTACAATCTCAAACTGCAAAGAAGCAATTGATGTTTTAAAAAATGCTGCTCAAAAGGGAAAAAAATTCAATATTGCGCTTATTGATTATTTTATGCCTTTGAAAAAAGGAACCGACGTTGCGAATGAAATTAAGAAGGAACTGCCCAAAGAGTTCCTTCCCGAAATCGTCATTATGAAACCTTATCAATATTCATTTGATAAAAAAGAAGAAGAACAATTTTTAATAGATAATTCTATTTCCAAACCAGTACAACAGAAAGAATTAAAAATGATGCTTTTGAAGATACTTGATAAAAAAGCATACGATACATCTGAATCAAAAACAAAATTTTATAAAAAAGTCGAATCAAAAGGAAAGAACAATATTATTTCCATTTTAATAGCTGAAGACCAAATAATAAACCAAAAAATAATGGTTCAATTATTGAAAAAGAAAGGTTATAATGTTTCAACTGCTGAAAACGGGAAAGAAGCATTTGAAATGGCAAAAGAAAAACAATATGATCTAATTTTTATGGACGTACAAATGCCTGAAATGGACGGACTTGATGCCACACGCCTTATCAGGAAATTTGAAAAAAAGAAAAAAAACCATACTCCTATTGTAGCAATGACAGCTCTTGCTATGAAAGGAGATAAAGAAAGATGCCTCGATTCAGGGATGGATTATTATATTACAAAACCGGTAAATCCCACCGAACTTTACGAGACAATTGAAAAATATGCTATTAAAAAATAAAAAAAATGAACAACGAAAGCTTATATGATAAGTTCAGAAAATTTATGAGATCCCTCTTTTATGTCGGTATTGGGAAATCATTATTAATCTGGTTTTTGGTAATTTCTTTTGTTCCGCTTGCAACGGTTAGTTTTATTAATTATTTAAATACATACTTAGGATTAACTGTTATTGCCGAGAGAGCCATTAGTACAACCTCACAACTCCGGCTTGAATTTATTAACAATTATTTTCAGGATATTGTTAGCTTTTTGGAACTTCAGTCAGGTACCAGGTCAAATATTGAGTTTCTTAACAATCTGAAAAAAAATTATGATAAAAGTAATTTAGAATTAAAAGAATTTGTTAATACCGAAACATGGAATAATTCTACAGACGAAAAAACTGCAGAATTATTCAAAATAGCCGAAAAGCAAGGGTATTCTGATATATTCTATATTGATGTTGATGGTAATATTTTGTTTTCTCTGAAAAAGCAAGATGAACTGGGGACAAATTTATTTAATGGGAAATATGCTAACACACTTTTTAGCAGCACATGTAAAAAAATACTTGAAACCGGAAACACTCTTTTTTCTGACCTCGAATTTTATGAACCTTCAAATAACGATGTTTCAGGTTTTTTAGGACATTTAATAGTTGACAATAATGGAAACAAACTGGGAATATTAGCAGTTCAAATTAATATTGACGGGATAAATAAAATTATTACAGATAAAAATGTAGTTGGAGAAACGGGCGAAGCATATTTGGTTGGAAAAGATCTCCTGTTCAGGTCAGCTAACAGATTTGACAGTAGTTCAATTATCATAAGAGATAAAGTTGAAAATAAAAAAGTTTTAACCTGGCATGATTATATTACACATAAAGATGATAAACAATATCTGTTAAACAAAGAGCTTGGTAAAGAAGAAGTAACAACCTATACAAACATCAGAGGTAAAAATGTACTTGGTCTTTACCGTAATCTTGAATATTTACAGGATATTGGAGTTAACTGGGCTTTGTTAGAAGAAATCGAACATGATGAAGCTTTTGCATATTCCAAGCAATTATCAGATATTGCAAAAATTGCATTTATTATTACAGTAATTATTGTGTCATTTATCTCAATATTAGTAACCAATCGTTTTGTTAGTCCTATAAAAAAACTTTCAGCATGGGCAAAACAAGTGGCTATTGGTGAACTTGTAATAAAAAAAATCAGGGCATCAAGAAATGAAGTAGGTGAAATGGTGGATACCTTTAACAGATTGGTTACATCATTAAGGTCTTATGCAGATGTCAGCCAGTCGGCTGCTATAGGTGATTACAGTAAAGCTGTAGAAATAAGAAGTAAAAATGATGTTTTGGGAAAATCAATGAACCAGATGGTTGAAAGTTTTAAAGATGTTGTTAAGCAATCAAACAAAATAGCTAAAGGCGATTATTCAGCCAATATTGTTCCCAGAAGTGATAAAGATACTTTAGGTGTATCACTTTATGAAATGACTAAAACACTTCGCGAAACTTCAAAAGAAATTAGAGAGCAGGATTGGCTGAAAACAGGATTAAATATTCTGGATGGAAAATTAAGCGGTCAGAAAGATATTAATAAGTTAACAAATGATGTAATTACTTTTCTTGTTAAACAACTTGAAGCTCAACTCGGATTGCTTTATTTAGCTGAAGATAAAAAATATCTGAATTTATCGTCAAGTTATGCTTTTAAGGATACAAAAAATAAATTTGAAAAACTTAAATTCGGTGAAGGTTTGATTGGTCAGGTTGCAAAAGAAAAAAACAAGATATTATTTTCAAATGTTGAGAAAAATGTACCAGAATTAAATTATGGAGTTAACAAAATAATACCTAAGTATTTTATTATTGCTCCCATAATCTTTGAAGATAAGTTGATTGGAGTTATTCAGATAGGTTCAATTAATCAATTTACCGAATTACAACAATTATTTTTAAATAAATGCCTTGAAAGTATTGCTATTGCAATAAATACAACTCAATCGCATGCACAGGTTGAAAAATTGCTTGCACAAACTCAGGAACAGGCAAATGAACTTATAGTTCAGCAGGAGGAACTCAGGCAAGCTAATGAAGAGCTTGAAGAACAAACAAAAGCATTAAAATTGTCAGAAGAGAATTTGCAGTCGCAACAGGAAGAATTGCGGGTGATAAATGAAGAACTGGAAGCAAGAACCAACGATCTGGAAATTCAGAGAGACGATATTCGTAAGAAAAATGAAGAATTGGAAAGAGCACAGGTGGAAATTGAACAAAAAGCCAAAGCCCTTGAACTTGCAAGTAGATATAAGTCTGAATTTATGGCAAATATGTCACATGAATTAAGGACTCCGTTAAACAGTATTTTAGTTCTTTCGCAATTGCTTTCAGAAAATAAAAAGGAGCATCTGAATAAAAAAGAAACTGAATATGCAAGAACAATTAATTCATCAGGTTTCGACCTTCTTTCCCTGATAAATGATATTCTGGACCTTTCAAAAGTTGAATCCGGTAAATTAGAGCTTCATATTGAAAGATTATATTTTGATGAATTAAAAGATTATATTGACAAAACATTTTTGCCGCTTACAGGCGAAAAAGGATTGAAGTTGGATATTAAAATCAGCAAAGATGTTCCGAAATATATTAATTCGGATATCCAGAGAGTAAACCAGATTATTAAAAATCTTTTTTCAAATGCAATTAAATTTACATCTAACGGGAGTGTTTCATTAAAAATATTTCGTCCAAAAAAGAGTACTAATCTTTCAATAAGTGGTTTAAAATATGAAAATACAGTTGCTTTAGCTGTATCCGATACTGGAATTGGCCTGCCGAAAGAAAAATTTCAGGCAATTTTTGAGGCTTTTCAACAAGCTGACGGCACAACGAGTCGTAAATTTGGTGGAACCGGC
>JAUWKH010000046.1 GCA_030614305.1 Bacteroidota bacterium | reverse complement strand
TGATACCAAACCCTCATCAAATATTTTCGGTCTGGAGGAAGCAATAAGATTTCCATCTAAATCATATAAATTAATATCTGAAAAAAACACAAGTGAAAACTTATTAAGAAGTTTGGATAAATATTCATGCTTGTCGGGAGTTAAGCTTTCTTCGTCAGCAAGTTTATGTTCAAGCTCAATAAGAACAGAATGAGCTTTTTCGCTCAAGATTGTATGATTTTTATCATTATTTAATTTGATGATGTATAATAATGTTGAACCCCCGATCAAAATAAAGGAAACAAAAATTATTGAAACTATTGAAAACTGAAGACGTTTTCTGAAATTTAATTCAATACGGTAACTGTTAAAAGGCAAATATATAATAGCAAGAAACACAAATAAATAAATTGTAAAAAACAATAATAAATAAGAAAAGGGAGCAATTATATCTAAAAATGTTTCTGATTTATTGCTGAGTATTAAATCGGTAGAAGAATCAATCTTGTAATACGTATGATTAAAACCATTTCTTATAAAAGACAGAGGAATGCTATCTCGTTTATCACAATAATTTGATAGTTTCAGACTATAATAATAATTACCGAACTTATAAATAAGCTCATCATTTTTGTATTTTGCATAAGAATAATTTGATAAGTTAGGATTAATATTTGCTTCTTTATCAATTAGTAATTCAGGATATCCAAGTCCTTCAGGAATAAATTTTGAAGATAGTTCAATAAATAAAAACACAGAATCAATATTAAATTTTTGATTTCCTTCGAAAAAATATGAACCTATGTAGTTTGATTCTTCAGAATTAACATCAAGAAAATAAAGATTATCTATAGTTGTTAGTTTCCCAAAATCATCAATAATATCATTAAAATAATCTTTACAGTTAATCAGGTAATTTACTGGCTGAACATTTAGGATTTTATCCTTATAGCAAATAGTAACTAAAATATTGTATTTGCTCCAATAAGTATCGGAAAATTTTAATTTTATTTTTTCATAGGCAATAATTTCGATGCTATCATTAAACTGAGATTTAAATATATCTGTTAAAAGAATGGAATCGGAAAGAATTGAAGTATTTACTTCATCAAATATGTGTTCAGCTAACGGATCATTCTTAATAGAAAGTTTAACTGCTAATAAATCCCTTTTTTCTTCTTCTTTTATGTTGTTGCTTTTATGTAGAATATATGTAGAAAGTAGTGAAAACAGCACTAAATAAAATGCGATATTCGAAAACGAAATAAGAGAATTATTTTTTTTAAAAATAATACAGAATGAACAAATATAAAAAACCAAAAATACTAAAATTACTACATCTGTAATTTTAAAAAAGTTAAAAAGGAAAAGAAAAATTAAAAAAGAAAATAAACAAATTAATAAATAATTTTTGATAGAAGCAGAATATTTGAAAGCTAAATTAAGAAGTTTGGCTGAAATAAAGAAATAAGAAATAATAAGAGTTGGAAAAATAATAAAACCAATAAAACTGATTCCCGAAATACTGAAAATTTTATTTAAATTTAATGAAATTGTTGAGTTTATAACAAGGCTGCTAAGTAAATAATTAAGAATTATAAAAAACCCAAAAGATAAGAAGAATAACAAAAACGTTATAAGATATTTGTTAAATGGCTTAAAACGTAGAATCTTAAAACCTGGCTTAATTAATTTAAAAAATGAAAATGAAAGAATAAGCAATAAAAACGAATTAACTAACAAATCGCCCGGAGAAGGTAAAAATTGGGATGTTGCATAATAGTGAGGGCTGAATAAGGATGATTCGTATAATATTCTTGGGATATCAAAATAAAAAAGAAGAGATCGCAGTATAATAATATCAGCAGCAAAAACAAGTAAAAAAACCGTTTTATTTTTAAATATAAAATTGAATGATTTATAAAAATAATAAAGAAAAATGATAAAAAATAAAAATCCTGCCAAGTACAAAAAAAACAGTAAAAAAATACGCGATTCACTTATTTTAATTTCATCAGGGAACAATATTGAAAACAAAAACTTACCATTAATATCGTAGATGTTATATTCGCCGGATTTCAATAAAATTGATGTTTCGGTAGAAAGTGCAAAATCTTTTTGAAAGTTATTGATCAAATAATCATTTTGATACGGAAAATCATGCTTAATTAATAACAAACCAATAATGACCGTATTATTATATTTTGTTTTATTTATTTTATACCAGCCGTTTTCAAGATGAGAGATATTATTACTAAAAAATTTATCGTCATAAATTGAATTTACAGGAGCAATATTATCTGACCAGTATTTTAATGTATCACTTACATAAATCAGTATTTCAAAGCCTTTATCTTCAAAAAGATTATCAAAATCATAAAAATCCAAAAAGTTAAAATCAGAGTCAATAATAAAATCATTTTTTATGCTTTCAACAATATTTATTATTTCCCGTTCTTTTTGATTTATAGTAATCTGTAAATTAGATGTAGCTTTTAAAGGATAATGCTCATTTTTAAAATATAAACCTGATATTATTGCAGAAGCAATAAATACAATGGAAAGAAAAGCAAAAACATAAATTTTATTCTTAAAAAAGATAAAAGATTTCATAGTATTGCGATAAAATTACATAACATATTGAATAACAGCATAATAAACAAGTAGCCCCAAACAAGCCATATTAAGAAACAAAAATAAGAAAAATATAATTAACTATTATAAAATGGTAAAAGTTGATTATAGGGCTTAAAATTAAGAATTATTCTTTTTTTAAAAAATATATAAGGCTTGAATAGTTTTTTTCATTTTTCCTTGCATAAAAATTTGATTTGATTCCGTTAGCAAGTGCTTTAAAATATTTTGTTTTTCCTGAAAGGTATTTTTCGCTTAATAAACTTATGTAAAAAGAATCAAATATCATAGGAAAAGTATTTACGATTTTAAAAGAATAATTTTTAAAAAGTAAGCCTAATGTTTTTGGAGTAAAATGATATAAGTGCCGGGGAACATCATAAGCTGCCCAATGATCCTTATAATATTTAGCATCCCAGGAATCACAATTTGGAACAGCAACAACTATTATACCGTTATCTTTTAAAATACGGGTTATATTAATAATTAAATCCCTTAATGATGAAACATGTTCAAGCGAATGCCACATTGTAATAACATCAAAGTGATTAGATGAAAAACTATTTATTTCACTTTCTTGCTTTACATCAATATTATAATTTTTTATTGCATAATCTCTGGCAAATTTATTTGGTTCAATTCCATAAGTTAACCAATTATATTTTTTGAATTAATTTAAAAAATCTCCGGTTCCGCATCCAATATCTAAAATTGTACCTGTTGAAAATAATTTATTTATAGCTAAATATTTTCGTCGGATAGTAATATTTTTTACAAGTTGATAAATTGAACTTAAAAAACCTTTTTTGCTGTTTGTATAAGAAAGATATTCATTGGGGTCATAATATCCCGGAAGATTATCTGGTAATGGACGAGGGTTAGTGAATTTAAAACCACAATTTCTACATTCACATATAGAAAAAACTTCTTCGGATAAAAAATAATCTTTACAATCAATAAATTTATTAAAATATTTATGATTACAAATAATACACTCTTTTAATTTTTCCATATTAAAATGTTTCACGTGAAACAATTATTATCTGCCTAGAAAAACAGCCAAAACAGAAATATCAGCAGGAGAAACTCCGCTTATTCTTGCTGCCTGACCTATTGTTCTTGGTCTAATTTTTGACAATTTTTCCCTTGCTTCAAAAGAAATTGATTTTAAACTTTGATAATCAAAATTCTCATGTAACTCAATATTTTCTAATTTTGATAATTTATTTACAATATCTTTTTCTCTATTTATATATCCTTCGTATTTAATTAAAATTTCAACTTCTTCTATGCTTTCACTAATATCTTTATTAAATGAAGAAATAAAATTTGAGAATTTTGGTATATTAGTTATTAAATCTGATATTTCTATTTGAGGTCTTAAAAGCAAATTTGAAATTTTAACTTTTTGATTAATTTCTTTTGTGTTTTTTTTGATAAGAATACTATTTATATCTTCAGGACTTACATTTTCCTTTTTAATGAATTTAATAATCCTATTAATTTCTGATATTTTTTGATCAACTTTATTCATTCTCTCTTTAGATGCTAAACCTATTTCAAATCCTTTAGAAGTTAATCGTAAATCAGCATTATCCTGTCGAAGTAAAATTCTGTATTCAGCTCTTGAGGTAAACATTCTGTATGGTTCATCAACTCCTTTTGTTATTAGGTCATCAATTAGCACACCGATATATGCTTCTGATCGTTTTAATATAAAATCCGACAAAGAATTCAGTTCTCTATGGGCATTAATTCCGGCAATTAAACCTTGTGCTCCGGCTTCTTCATATCCTGTTGTTCCATTAATCTGTCCGGCAAAATACAAATTTTTTATAAGTTTTGTTTCAAGTGTATTTTTTAATTGAACAGGTGGAAAATAGTCATATTCTATTGCATATCCTGGTCTGAATATTTTAGCATTTTTAAATCCGGGAATTTTTTTTACGGCTTTGTATTGAATAATATCAGATAATGAAGAAGCAAATCCGTTTAAATAATATTCAACTGTGTTCCAACCTTCGGGTTCAACAAATAGCTGGTGTTTATCTTTATCAGAAAATCTTTCAATTTTATCTTCAATTGAAGGGCAATACCTGGGGCCAATTCCGGAGATTCTTCCTGCAAACATGGGAGAGTCTTCAAATCCGGTTCTTAATATATCATGAACCTTCAGATTTGTAAATGTTAAATAACAGCTTTTTTGTTTGATTAATTCAGGGGTTTCCGTAAATGAGAATTTTTGTGGGTTCTCATCACCTTTCTGTTCTTCCAGTTTTGTGAAATCAATTGTTCTGCCATCCACCCTAACGGGAGTTCCTGTTTTCATTCTGTAGGAAATAAAACCTGATTTTACTAATTCTCCTGTAAGACTCTTTGATGCTTCTTCACCAATTCGCCCACCGCTAAATTGCTTTTTCCCGATGTGTATTATTCCATTTAAAAAAGTTCCGTTTGTAAGGATTACAGATTTAGAATAAAATTTAATTCCAATTTCTGTTTTAACACCTTTAACCGAATCCTTTTCAATAATCAATGAAACAACATTATCCTGCCAAAAATCAAGGTTAGGAGTTTTTTCTAACATTGCTCTCCATTCCTGAGAAAACATCATTCTATCATTCTGTGCACGGGGGCTCCACATTGCCGGTCCTTTTGATTTATTCAACATCCTGAACTGAATCATTGTTCTGTCGGTTACAATTCCGGAATAACCTCCTAATGCATCAATCTCACGAATAATTTGTCCTTTTGCAATACCACCCATTGCAGGATTACATGACATTTGAGCCATGTTTGTCATATTCATTGTAACTAACAATACAGACGAACCTAAGTTTGCAGCAGCAGCAGCAGCTTCACATCCGGCATGTCCGGCTCCAACAACTATTATATCATATTCCTTGAACATCACTTATAATATTACAAAATAAAATCCTGCAGTTTTTTGCATTATGTTTCACGTGAAACGTATTTAGGAGAGCAAAGATAAATAATAATCTTCTTTTTGGGTCATTATTTCTTTTTGATTTTCTGTATTATCATCATAACCAACAAGGTGTAACACACCATGTATCATAACCCTATTTATCTCATTGTCAACCGATTGATTGTATTTTGTGGCATTATCTACAATCCTTTGATAGCTCATATATATTTCACCGGATACAACTTTTTCCTGTTCTGAATAATCAAAAGTTATAACATCTGTTAACGTATTTCTATTGAGGAATTTTCTATTAATCTCCAATAAATAATCATCAGTACAGAAAATAAAATTAATATTTTCAGCTTTTTTTCCTTCATTACCTATTGATTTAAGTAACCAATTTTTCAAAATTGTCTTGTTTTTTAATTTAAAATCAACGTTTTCGGAAAAGAATTGAATTTCAGACATAATGATTTGTTATTTGGTGCTTCATTTTATGTAAATCTTTGACTTTATGGACAGTCACCAATTACACCTTTTGCTTTTTTGAATTGTAATAATGGCTAAGGGATTCCTTTCTTTCTTGTGATTTTTCTTTTTTTATACCCGGTGTAAAAAATACTAATTCTATTTCGTTTTTACTTTCATTAAAATTAACAGTATCGGCAAGTGAATTAATTAAAAATTTTCTTTTCCCTTTCTCGGTATTCAAATCATTTTTTTCATCATTTATTAATAATATAATGTTTTCATCAAAAATAAAATTTCCATATTTTATTGTAAATGACAATGATTTTGATTTCTTTAAAAAAATAATATTAATATAATTATTTTCTATATTTTCTTTTGAAAAAACATCAGGTGTATTAATAACCTCGGTTAATGCAATAATTATATTTGCATAATATGAATTGCTAATATTATAAAAATCGCATATTTCCTCTACAAATTCTTCAATTTGATTAATAATATTTTGTTTAAAATTAATTACTTTTTCTTTTTTGACTTTCATTTTTTAAACTCTGAAATTGATAAAAATATTCGTTTAATTTTTCTTTGTAAAAATGTTTCAAATTTGGAGGAACAGTTTTTAATAATTCAGCTTCCATTGACTTAATTCTTTTATACTCAAAAAATTTATTTGGGTTACTATATTCTTTGTTTTTTGCTTCTGTTGATTCCCTTTTTTCTTCTTTTTCTCGCTTTAGTTCTGCTTTTTCAGATTTTAGTAATTTTGTTAAAATTTCTTGCTGTCGTAATAAAGTTTGTTCTGAAATAATTTTATTGACTAATTCTTCCTCGGTTTTTTCCATATTTTCTATTGCAGTATTTATTCCGTCATCTTTTACTCCTTGTTCAGAAAACTCATCCCTGAATTTTTGCAACTTATTTCTTATTGCTCGCTGCTGCGCTGCCATTCGTGCAAATTTTTCGCTCATTGAATTTTTATTAAAATCTTTTCCTTTCTCTCCTTTTCCCGACATACCTTTTTTCATCTTCTCAATTTGCTGATTTAATTTTTTTTGCATCTCGCTCATTGATTCCATCTTTGAACTTCCGCATCCCGGACTTCTACAACTGCTTTTTCCATTCATCATACATTGTGACGCTAAGTTACTTTGCATTTTTCTTAATGTTTCTGAAAGTAACAATGCTAAATTGTTAACCGAGGTCATTACAAATTGCTGTTTAGCTGTGGCAATGCTCTTCCTTCTTTCTATAATATTTTCTATAGCAACTTCCAAATTTTGATTTATTAAATCAATCTCCTTGTTTATAAAACTCTCTATCATAAATTGCCTTTTCCCTAATTCTATTAATGAGTCTTCTACCATTGTCAAATCGTCTTTTATTTTATTTTGTTGCTGAATAATATCAATGTATTTGGGGTCGGCAATATTGGTTGTTTTTAATTTATTAATGAGTTTTTCCTGTTCAAAAGAAATATCAATCAAATTTTCTAAAATTTCTCTTAATGTATTTATGTCTTCGGTTAATCTTTGCTGTTGCATATTTTGCTTCATTTGAAATAACATTTGTTGTAAACTATTCATTTGGTCAGAAGCATTCATTTGTGATTTTGCTGCTTTCTTTAATTTGCTCATTTCAAGCATTTGAAGACTGTTTTGCATTTCTTGCTTTATTTGTTCTTCCTCCTTATCTGTGTCTATAACTTTGTTTTTATTCTCAAGTTGCTCATTTTTTTCCTTTAGCTCATCAATATCTTCTGATATTTCTTCAAACTTTTCATTCAGCTTATTTTGCTCTTCAGCCAGCTTTTCCTTATCCTCTGTTTTATTTTTTGTTTCTTCCGCTAATTTTAATTGTTCTTCAGCTAATTTTTTTAATTTTTCTATTGTTTCTTCAAGTATTTTTTCAAATTCAAGCTGCTTAAATAATTCAAGATTTCTATCAAGTTGCTCTTCAATATCTTCACTGCTTAACTTTAACTTTTCAAGCATTTCATTAACATCTTCCTTTTGAATTTTATCAAGCATTTCCTGAAGTTCCTTAAATAATTCTTTTAATTCGTCAGTTAAGATGTTTTCAAATAATTCTTCTAATTTCTTTTGTTTTTCTAAAATTCTTTCATCTATATCTTTATATTGCTCTTCCTCAAAAGCTTTTTCAAGATTTATTTTTTGTATATTCTCTAAATTTTTCTCTAAAATTTGAAATTTATCAAGTAAATCCTGTATTTGTTTCTTTTCCTGCCAACTTATTGTATTCTTGTCTATCAGCTCTTTATTTAATTCATCAATATCTTTTTGTAGTTTTTTAATTTCAGATAAACTTTTTTCAATATCACTTTTAATTTTTTTATTGCTTTCTTCTGTTTTTTGCTCAATTTCTTTTAATGTTGGAATCTTATAAAACATTTTTTGTGATCTTGACGATTTACTTCCGTTAATTGCGTCATTATCCCAAATTTCAAAATAATATTCAATTTCATCTCCCGGATTTGCTTCTAATTTATCTATATCAAAAAAATAATAAAACTGTTGTTGATTATTTTTTTTACTAATACTTAATTTCTCTGTTTTTATGTTATTAATATTATTTTCTTCTTTTAATTTAAGATAACTGAAAGTAAGTGTGTTAAAGCCATAATCATCCTTAATTAATCCGTTAAAATATAATCTTTTATCAAACACTGAATCCTGATATTCTTCAACAATTATATTTGGATAAGCATCGGGTATTACACTAATTTTAAGCATCATAGAATCTTCGCTTATAACAAACCGATTAGATGCAGAAACTGAATATAATTGATCATTAAAATAAGATTTTGAGAATCTTATTACGTTTGATTTATCACTTTCAATTTTATTTGTTTGATTTTTAGATCTAAAAATAATACCCTTAACATCTTTTGTAAAGAAATTCCAGTTTATTTTTGTGCCGGCAGGAATTATCAGGTCATTTGTATTTTGATGTGTTTCGCTTTTTCTTTTAATATATTTTGGATAAATTATTTCAGATTCAAAATTCAGAATAATGGGTTTAGGAAAAACTGTTAATCTGTAATAGTCTGATATATAATTATCTGCAATTAATTTAAATTTTACATCTTTTTGCACATTAACAAAGTTATAATGGTGTGAAACAGTATTATCTTTTGCAAGGCGATATTTATGATTGTCTGTTTCCAAATAAATGTTTTCAGGCACTTCATCACCTGTAATTTTAACATTTAACTGAAAATCATCATGCTGTGCTACTTTTAAACTATCATTTAAAATCTCTATTTTAAAAGTGAAAGGTCTTTCAAATATCTCATTGTAATTAATGATTCTTTTAGTTGGTTCGGTAATTAAATTGGGTGCAATCAATAACAATAAAATTATTACCAAAATCTGCGGAATGGCATATTTTAAATATCTTTTGTTTTTAGAAAGTTTTATTGCATTAGTAAAAGGAATTGGTTTTAGTTTTTTGATTTTCTGATCAATGCTTGCTATTATTAATTCTGAGCTTTCTTTTTCGCTTTCTTTTT
>JAUWKH010000021.1 GCA_030614305.1 Bacteroidota bacterium | reverse complement strand
TTTTAATAACTTTATGTTCATGCAAAAATAAGAAATTTTCTGTTAAATTTTAAATTCTGAAGATGATAATTAAATTTATAAAAGAAAATAGTTATTTTTGAAACATTATTTTTATTATAAACGAATTTAATTAACTTCATAATTACCTGAAATAATGTTTCAGAAACTAAATACAAAATTCTATTTTTTTAAGAATATCTTTATTTTATTTTCTTTTCTATTTCTCCTTTCATGTGGTGATAAGAAAAAAAATGAGAGTAAACTAACCGTTTTTAAATATAATGAAGCCTCCGGAATTACCTCATTAGATCCCGCATTTGCCAAAGATCAGTCAAACATCTGGGCATGCAACCAATTATTTAATGGCTTAATACAGTTAAATAATAAACTTGAAGTTGAGCCATGTATTGCAAAATATTGGGAAATTTCAGATGATGGATTATGTTATACTTTTTATTTAAGAAATGATGTTTATTTTCATATTAATCAGGTTTTTAACAACAGAAAAGTAACTGCTTATGATTTTGAATATAGTTTTAATAGGATTATTGACACTAAGCTTGTTTCTCCAGGCTCTTGGGTTTTTAATGATGTCGAGCAAAAAAATGGCACTTACTCATTTAAAGCATTAAACGACACAGTATTTACTTTAAAGTTATGTCAACCTTTTCCACCATTTTTGAGTATTTTAAGTATGCAGTATTGTTCGGTTGTTCCTAAAGAAGCTATTGAATATTATGGCAAGGATTTCAGGAAGTTTCCAATCGGTACAGGCCCTTTTCAGTTTAAGATATGGAAAGAAGGGGTGAAGCTTGTCTTTGTAAAAAATCATAATTATTTTGAGAAGTCCGGTTTAGAAAGATTGCCATATCTTGATGCTGTTGCAATTACATTTTTAATTGATAAACAATCGGCTTTTCTTGAATTTGTTAAAGGAAAACTTGATTTTATGTCAGGGATTGATGCAAGCTATAAAGATGAATTACTTACAAAAAGAGGAGAGTTAAATCCAAAGTATCAGAAAAAATTTAAATTGATCACACAGCCATATCTCAACACCGAATATTTAGGAATACTTGTTGATACTAATTTACCTCTTGTAAGAAAAAATCCTTTAAGATTAAAAGCTGTAAGACAAGCTGTTAATTATGGCTTTGACAGAAAAAAAATGATGAAATATTTAAGGAATAATATTGGTACATCAGGAAACTATGGCATAGTACCTTTGGGTTTGCCTTCTTTTGATTCGTGTAGAAAAATTGGATATGATTACAATCCTGATTTAGCACGTAAATTATTGTCGGATGCAGGCTTTCCAAATGGAGAAGGCTTACATCCAATAATTTTATCTACAACAGCCGACTATCTTGATCTTTGTAAGTATATTCAACACCAGTTATCTGAAATCGGTATAAAGATAAAAATTGATGTGAATCCTCCAGCAGCTTTAAAAGAGTTAAAGGCACAGGCAAAACTGAATTTTTTCAGGGCATCATGGATTGCCGATTATCCTGATGCTGAAAATTATTTATCATTGTTTTACAGTAAAAACTTTTGTCCGGCAGGACCAAACTACACTCATTTTTCAAATTATGAATTTGATAAATTATATGAATTATCCCGCTTAGAAGAAAATGATTCGATAAGATATGTTCTATACAGGAACATGGATAATAAAATAATGCAGGAAGCACCGGTTGTAATTTTATATTATGATCAGGTTTTGCGGTTTGTTCAAAATAATATTGATGGCTTAACAGGCAATCCAATAAATTTGCTTACCTTGAAGAAGGTGAAGAAGATTGAAGGAAATTGATTTTTCGGAGTAGAGTCAATCTTAAATCTTAAATCTAAATTCTAAAATCATAATCCGTAATTCATAAACCTTATCCTTATAAAGTTAATTTCAATCCGTCATAAGCAATCCTTATATTTTCAGGTAGTTCTTTCTCAACATCCTCATGTAGCCCCATTAAATGACTGATATGAGTTAAATAAGCTTTTTCGGGTTTAACTTCATTTATCAAAGCAATGGCTTCATCTAATGTAAAATGTGAAATATGTTTTTTTCTCCTTAAGGCATTAACTATCAATATTTTTGAACCTATAATTTTTTGTTTTTCCTTTTCTGAAATAAAATTTGCATCAGTCACATATGTAAAATCACCTATTCTGAATCCATAAACATTCACATGATAATGCATGGTTTCAATAGGAATAATTTTAGTATTTTTTATAATGAATGATTTATTATTAATTGTGTGAAGATTTATTACAGGAACGCCAGGATATTTGATTTTTTCAAAAGCATAATAAAATTCTCTTTTAATTGAGTCCTGGTCAAATTTACTTGCATAAACATTCATTGGTTTTTTTAAGATATAATTAAAAGCCCTTACATCATCCAGCCCACCTATATGATCTTTATGCCCGTGTGTAATCAAAACAGCATCAAGGACATTTACATTTGCTCTTAACATTTGATACCTGAAATCGGGTCCTGTATCAATAACAAAGGTGTTTCCATCAATCTCAATTAATACTGATGATCTCAATCTTATATCTTTTTTGTCATTTGAAAGACAAACAGGGCATTTGCATGCAATAACAGGAACTCCCTGAGATGTACCGGTTCCTAAAAATGTAATTCTCAATTTTATTAATTTTTATGTAAAAGTAACTTAAAATTAAAAGGAAAATGATAATTTAAATTAAAAATATTTCTTATTAATGATTTTTTTTTAATTTTATCCTCCAATTAAAAAATCCATAAAAAAATTATGGAAATCCTAAAAAAAATAAAACATTCGATAGCCAGATATTTTTTGAAAAATAAATTAAAGAAAAATACAAGGGAAAGAAGATTCATAAGCCTGGAAGACGCTAAAGATATTGGTATACTTTACTTATTTACAAATGAGCAGGATTATACTGCAATAAGCAAGTTTGTAAAATTATTGCAGGACCAGAATAAAAAAGTGAAAGCTTTAGGCTTTGTAAAACAAAAATATTTAACAAGCCGCTTTTTACCAAAACTTTCTTATGATTTTTTTTCTCAAAAAGATATTAATTGGTATGGAAAGCCTTCAAATATTTTTATTAAAGATTTTACTGAAAAGGACTTTGATATTATTATTGATATGAGTCTGCATGATAATTACCCTTTACAATATATCTCAGGAGTATCAAAAGCAAAATTAAAGGTTGGCAGAGTTGGAGAAAAAAATTCGGATATTTATGATATAATGATAAAAAACGAAAAAAATACCAAGCTTGACAAATTTATTAATGAAGTACACTATTATTTATCTATCTTAAAATCAAAGAATGATGCATAATAAATTAAAAGGTACCGGAGTTGCAATAGTCACTCCTTTCCACAAATACGGAACAATTGATTTTACATCACTGGGAAAAATCATAGAACATGTAATTAAAAATAATATTAATTACATTGTTGCCTTGGGAACTACAGGCGAATCCGTAACATTATCAAAGGATGAACGAAATGCTGTTACAAATTTCGTTATTGAAACTGTTAATAAAAGAGTTCCTGTTGTAATTGGTATCGGATGCAATAATACACAGGAAGTAATTAATTTGATCAAAGCTCAATCATTTGATGGGATTGATGCAATATTGTCGGTAGCACCCTATTACAATAAGCCGCAGCAAAGAGGAATATATCAGCATTATAAGTCAATAGCTGGTGCCAGCCCTGTTCCTGTTATTTTATATAATGTTCCGGGACGAACGAGTTGTAATATTTCTGCTGAAATAACATTAAAACTTGCACATGATATCAGCAATATCATTGGAATAAAAGAAGCTTCGGGTGATTTGAAACAAATTATGCAAATTATTAAATACAAACCTGAAGAATTTTTAGTATTGTCAGGTGATGATCTATTAACTTTGCCAATAATTGGATTAGGAGGAGATGGAGTTATTTCAGTTATAGCAAACGCTTTCCCTAAAGAATTTTCTAACTTAGTTGATTTTTGCCTTAAAGGAGACAAAAGAAAAGCATTGGAAATCCATTATAAACTTATTGATATTATTGATGCACTTTTCAGCGATGGAAATCCTTCAGGAATAAAGGCTGCACTGGAAATATTAGGATTATGTTCAAACAATCTGCGACTACCCCTTGTTAAAGTAAATAAATCAGTTTATAATAATTTGAATAATCTTATTCAGGAGTTTCGGAGTTGAAATCAAATCATATAGACTTTTAAATTATATTATCTGAAAGTGCAACTTTCATCAAAATAAATTTGTCTTCTTTTTTAGTTTCATCTTAATAAATATAATTAATTTTGTATTATTAATAAATAAAATTCCAAAAAAATGAATATTATAAGAAAATCACTTTTATTTATTGCGTGTTGTTTTTTATTTTCAATTGCTTACACACAAAATAATGTTAATGACTTACAATTGATTGATAAAATATTTAATAAAAAAATTGAAACTTATTTCAAATTTGAGATTTCATCAACAAAACAAATACACGAGTTAACAAAAATTATTTCAATTGATGATGTTAAAAACAAAACCGTGTTTGCTTATGCCAACAAAAAAGAATTTGAAAAGTTTTTAAGTTTGAATATTGATTATACTATCCTTATATCTCCAGGAAAGCTTATTAAAAATCCGAAGATGTTAGAAAAAGTAAATATCAGGGAAATAACCGACTGGGATTTTTATCCGAGCTATGAGGCTTATGAATCAATGATGTATCAGTTTGAAACTGATTATCCTACCATTTGCAAAATTGTTAATATTGGCACACTATCAAGCGGAAGAAAATTACTTGTTGCAAGAATCACTGATAATCTGCTTGCTCATGAAAATGAACCTGAGTTCTTATATACTTCTACTATGCATGGTGATGAAACAGCAGGATATATACTAATGTTAAGATTGATTGATTATTTGCTTTCAAATTACGGTTCGAATAACAGGATTACCGATATGATTGATGATAATGAGATATGGATAAATCCACTTGCAAATCCGGATGGAACTTATGCAGGTGGTAATAATACTGTATACGGTGCAACACGTAGTAATGCCAATGGTGTTGACCTCAATAGAAATTACCCTGACCCAGAAGACGGACCTCATCCTGACGGTAATCCATGGCAGCCGGAAACCATTGCTTTTATGGATTTTGCAGAAGACCATGATTTTGTTTTATCCTGTAATATTCATAGTGGAGCAGAAGTTTGCAATTACCCGTGGGATACATGGTATCCACGCCATGCCGATGACGACTGGTGGATATTTGTTTGCAGGGAATATGCCGATACTGCTCAATTTTATTCTCCTTATGGTTACCTGACCGACCTGAATAACGGAATTACTAACGGTTACGACTGGTATACAATTGCCGGAGGAAGACAGGATTATATGAACTATTTCCATCAATGCAGGGAATTTACTTTAGAACTATCTGATATTAAGATATTACCTGCAAACCAGTTGCCTGCTTTTTGGGAATATAATTACCGTTCATTCTTAAATTATATTGAACAAATCAATTATGGAATCAGAGGAATAATTACTGATTCAATTACAGGCAATCCGATTGAAGCTGAAGTATTTATTGATGGCCATGATATTGACAGCTCTTGGGTGTATTCATCATTGCCTGTAGGGAATTACTACAGACCGATTTACGCAGGTACATACGAAATAACTTATTTTGCACAAGGATATTTTCCCAAAACAAAAAGTAATGTTATTGCTTTTAACAGAAATACTACCTATGTTCATGTTCAGCTTGCTCCCGGAACTTTAATTGCTGATTTTACTGCCAATACGACAAGTATCCCTATTGGCGGAACGGTTGATTTTACAGACCAGTCGTATGGAAATCCAATAGCATGGGAATGGACTTTTGAAGGTGGTAACCCCGCTACTTCCTCGGAACAATATCCTGCAGGAATTCAATATTCAGAAGCAGGCAAATATTTTGTTACGTTGGAGATATTTAACGATGAAGACACATCAATAATTACCAAAGAGAATTATATTAATGTTAATGTTTATTACTGCATGGGCGATACAAGTTGTACAACATGTCAGGGTATGTTTTTTGATTCAGGAGGAGATGGTGCAAATTACTCGGATGATGAAGATTATACAATGGTGTTTTACCCTGATAATTCCGAATATAAATTAAAATGTAATTTTACTATGTTTGATATTGAATGGGAAAGTAATTGCGATTACGACTGGCTGAAAATTTATGACGGGGAGTCAATTTTGGCATCTTTAATTGGTAAATATTGCGGTACCGACTCACCTGGAACAATAATTGCCACCAATGAACAGGGTGCTTTAACTTTTGAGTTTCATTCGGATAGTGAGGTTAACGAACCAGGATGGGTTGCTGAAATCAGTTGTGATACAGGTGTAGGAATGAATGAAAATCAGGAATATAGTTTTGTTAATATTTTTCCAAATCCAGTTAAATCCAACTTTATTTTTCTTGAATCAAATCAGGTGATTGATAATGTAAAAATATTTAATTCACTTGGAAAAATTGTTTATGCAAATTCATTCGGAAATAATAAAATTCAGATAAATACTAATAATTTTAGAACTGGAATTTATTTTATCAGTATTAAAACAGGAAATGAAATACTGTATAAGAAGTTGCAGGTAATTCGCTGATAAGAAAAGTTTGGATTACACAATAAAATATAATTAGAATTTCTGTTAAAAAACCAAATGGATTTTTTTAAAACCTAATCCCAAACGATAATCCAAACCTGAATAAAAAAAGAAAAATTATCAAAAAAATCAAATACCTGCGTCCGATATTGATTGACTTTGGTTTTTCGTCGAAGTAAAAAACAGGATAATTATGATACCTGAAAATAACAGGGATTATGATGGCTATCATTGATAATAATGTCAATATTTCAAAATAGTTATTAGTATGATTATTGGGTATTCTTACAAGGAAAATAATAACAATTCCTAAAAAATAAGGTACAATTAATTGGCTTCGAATAAAGAATTTCTTTCTTGGTTTATCAAGAAAGTTAAAATATGAATTTGCCGAAAATAATATTGGTTTTATAGTTAGAAATCCTATGATTATAAATACCAAAATTGAAAATATTATTATTAACATTCGTGCGGTATCCATTGTATATGTCCAATCCAGAACATATCCGAATCCTCTTGAAATTATTGAGCCTATTAGTATTGAGCCGAAAAAATTTGAATATCCTATAAAGAATCCCCAAAGAAAAAACATCTTTAATAATCCGTCGGTTTCGCAGACTTTATTGTAAATAATTATAAATATTGTTCCAAAAAGCAATGCAAATATAGAGCCTGCACTAAATATTAACTTAACAGAATCGAATCCCCATTGAGTTTTACCAATATTATAAGAAATTTTGTAATAATATAGAGTTGTCTCAATATCAAACATTGAAGCTGCAATTATTGTTGCAAATTTAGTAATCAGGTAGAAGAAAAGATAAGCAAGTAAGAAAAATACCGTTGAATTAATTACAATAATCCAGAAGTTTTTTTTATTCAATATATTTTCTTCTGAATTTACCATATAATCTAAAGTTAAAAGATAAATAAAAAACTTGATTCGGACAGAATCAGGTTTTAACCCATTCCTTATTAATGTGAATCAAGAGTTGGATTATTATAATGATTATCAATGGTGTAATCCTGACAGGTTTTAAAAACCTGTCAGGATTGGCTCTGAAAACCTGCAATTTGTATTTTCAACCCTTGATTCGCATTATTAATTACATAACATCTGCTATTTCACCACTTGAATATCTTCCGGAATCAAGTTTCTTTTTAATATCATCGAAAGCATTTACAGTATATTCAACATCATTTAATGAATGGCCTGCTGTTGGTATTAATCTTAGTAAAATCATATCTTTGGGTACTACAGGGTAAATAACAATTGAACAGAAGATATTATAATTTTCACGTAAGTCAAAAGTAATTTGAGAAGCTTCAGGCACTCCTCCTGATAAAATAACCGGTGTAACCGGAGATTCAGTATTGCCGATATTTAATCCTTTTTCTTTTAGTCCGCTTTGTAATGCCCTGACAATTGTCCATAATTTTTCTTTATGTTCGGGTTGTGTCCTTAGTATTTCTAATCTTTTTAAAGCTCCGATAACCATTGGCATTGGAAGTGATTTGGCAAATATTTGAGAACGCATATTATACATCAGGTAATTGACAATATTTTTTTTACTGGCAACAAATGCCCCGATACCTGCCATTGCTTTAGCAAATGTTCCGAAATAAATATCTACACCGTTCTGAACACCTAACTCCTCGTCGGTTCCTGCACCTGTTTTGCCCATAGTACCAAAACCGTGAGCATCATCAACAAGCAACCTGAAATCAAACTTTTTCTTTAACTCAACTATTTCTTTTAGTTTACTCAGATCGCCTGACATTCCATAAACACCTTCGGTAATAACAAGTATTCCACCGCCTGTTTTGTTTGTAATTTTAGTTGCTCTTTCAAGTTGTTTTTCGAAATTTTCAATATTGTTGTGAGGGAAAACAAATCTTTTTCCGAAATGCAATCTCATACCGTCAATAATACATGCATGTGCTTCAGAATCATAAACAATAACATCCTTACGGTCAACCAGCGATTCAATAATTGACACCATTCCCTGGTAACCATAGTTAAGCAGATATGCTGCTTCCCGCCCGACAAAATCAGCAAGTTCACGTTCAAGTTGTTCATGATACTTTGTGTGCCCCGACATCATTCTTGCACCCATAGGGTAGGCGAGACCCCATTCTTTTGCAGCTTCTGCATCTGCTTTTCTGACTTCCGGGTGATTGGCCAAACCAAGATAATTATTTAAACTCCATGTTAATCTTTCTTTTCCCTGAAACATCATCCGGGTACCTATTTCTCCTTCTAATTTTGGAAACGTAAAATAACCATGAGCTTGCTTGGCATATTTTCCTAATGGACCTAAGTTGATAACAAGTTTATTAAATATATCCACGTGTAATACTTTTTGTGTTAATAAATTTTCAGGCAAAAATATTAATTTATACACTATTATCAAATAAATTTGAATTAAAATAAATGAATTACAATTACGTTTTTTTTATTCAATCAAAAATTATACTTTTGCAAAATGTTTAAAAAACTTATATTCTTTCTGTTTCTAATTAGCTCTGTTGCACTTATATCATGCAGTAAATATCAAAAATTGCTTAAAAGTGCTGATAACGAAGCAAAATATGAAGCCGCAATTGATTATTACGAAAAAGGTGATTATTACAGGGCATTACAATTATTTGATCCTTTGATTGCAGTATTCAGAGGTACAAAAAAAGCCGAAACCCTTTATTATTATTATGCATATTGTTATTACGAACAACAGGATTATATTTTAGCCAGTTATTATTTTAAAAGGTTTGTGAAAAATTTCCCTAACAGTGATAAAGCAGAGGAATGTGTTTATTTGAGTGCTTATTGTACTTATCTGGATTCACCGAAATATAATCTTGATCAAACCAATACATATGAAGCCATAAAAGACTTACAACTATTTATTAACATGTATCCTGATAGTAAACGAATAACCGAATGCAATGAGTTAATGGATAAATTATGGGCCAAGCTTGAAGCAAAAGCATTTGCAATTGCTAAATTATATTATAAAATGGGTGATTATAAAGCTTCAATTTTTTCATTTGAAAATATTATTAAGGATTTTCCCGATACACAATATAAAGAAGAAATATTATTTTACATAGTTAAGTCATATTACAAATATGCAATAAACAGTATTAAATCAAAAAAGAAAGAAAGATATTCATTTACTGTTGAATCATATAAAAATTTCTTTACAATCTTCCCTGAGAGTGATTTTATGAGGGAAGCATCAAACATTTACGAAAATGCATTTGAAAAATTAAATAATTAAAAAATATATAATAATTAACAGATGGATTATAAAAAAGTTAAAACCGAAACTACAACTGTAACAAGAAAAAAAAGCGATTTTTACAACAAAACCGGTAATATTTACCGAAGTGTAGCAATCTTATCAAAAAGAACAAATCAGATTTCTATTGAAATGAAAGAGGAATTAGACAGGAAAATATCGGAGTTTGCTACTCCATCAGATAGTCTTGAAGAAATTTTTGAAAACAGAGAACAAATTGAAATTGCAAGATATTATGAACGTCTTTCAAAGGCAACATTGATTGCAATTCACGAGTTTCTGAATGACGAAATATATTTCAGATATCCTGAAATAGAATCAGAAGATAATGTTAAAAAGTAAAAAAATAATAATTGGAATAACAGGAAGCATTGCAGCATATAAAATTCCTTTTTTAATCAGATTACTAAAAAAGGAAGGTGCGCAAGTACAGGTTGTTATGACTCAGTCTGCAAAAGATTTTGTTACTCCTTTAACACTTTCCGCATTATCTGAAAATCCTGTTTTATATGATTTTTTTGAGAAAAAAAATGGCACGTGGAACAGCCATGTAGAATTAGGCTTATGGGCTGATCTTTTTATTTTTGCTCCACTTTCAGCTAACACACTTGCTAAAATGGCAACCGGAATTGCTGATAACCTGCTTTTAACTACATACCTATCAGCAAAATGCACTGTGTTTTTTGCCCCTGCAATGGACCTGAAAATGTATGCTCATCCAACTACTAAAAGAAATATTGAAATACTTCAATCTTTTGGAAATCATTTAATAGCCCCAGCCGAAGGCGAACTTGCTAGTGGTCTATGTGGTGCCGGAAGAATGGAAGAACCTGAAGTTATTTTAGATATCCTTAAAAACTATTTAAAAAAAAAAGCTGATTTGAAAGATAAAACCGTTTTGGTTTCTGCAGGTCCTACTTACGAAGCAATTGACCCTGTTAGATTTATCGGTAATTTTTCATCAGGTATTATGGGATATTCAATTGCCGAAGAGTTAGCCGAAAGAGGGGCAAAGGTTACACTTGTTTCGGGCCCAACTGATCTTAAGGTTGATCATCCTAATATTATATGTACAAATGTAGTTTCAGCCCTTGAAATGTATAATGTTTGTATTAAAGAATTTGAAAATGCAGATATTGCAATAATGTCGGCTGCTGTTGCTGATTATACCCCTGAAAACCCATCTGAGAAAAAGATCAAAAAAAACAAATTTAATACTACAATAAAATTAAAGCCTACTAAAGATATTCTTGCAGAATTAGGAAAAAGAAAAAGAAAAAATCAATTATTAATAGGTTTTGCTCTTGAAACTGATGATGAAATTAATAATGCAGTTAAAAAACTGAAAAATAAAAACCTTGATTTTATCGTTTTAAATTCTTTAAAAGATAAAGCTGCAGGCTTTAAGTTTAAAACAAACAAAATAAAAATTATAAACAAGCAAAATGAAATTATTGATTTTAATTTAAAAACCAAAAAAGAAGCTGCAAAAGATATTATTGACAACATATCGTATATTATTGATAGGGAGCAAGATTAAGATAATTACTTAAATAAAAGATTTATGAGAAAAGCAATCTTCATCATTCTTATTTTTATTATCACGCTT
>JAUWKH010000226.1 GCA_030614305.1 Bacteroidota bacterium | reverse complement strand
GTTTGGTAGGAAGAAGAGGCAAAAAAAGAGCTTTAATCGCAGTAGGACATAAGATCCTGATAGCCGCCTATTTTATCCTAAAAGACAAAGTAGCTTACAAAGAATTAGGTGCAGAATTTTTACAAGATAAAAATAAAGATAAACGAATAAAAAGGTATTTAAAACTTCTAACAGAATTAGGAGCAGAAGTAGAAATAAAAAAAGTTGCATAAAAATAAAAAGGTCGATTTTTACTGGAGGTTGAAAAATCTGTAGTTTTTAAAATTACAGAAACCCCGAAGATGAAACTGACAACAAACGCTAAGCACACAAGAGTATTGCCATAGAGCATGAATATGAAATTTTAACTTTCTTAGTGTTTTGCAACAAAATATAACTAATTAGAGATGTGCTAAATAAAAAAATATAAACATATGAAAATTATTAATCATAACTTTAGTTCGGGATTAGTTTCTTCCTGTTTTCCGCATTGGGACACCTTAAACACAAATATTTATAATGATTTTTTTAATTGTTCTTTTGGCTTGAACCAAAAGAACCAAAAGTTCAAGACTTCTTATAATTCCCATAAGAATTCTAAAAGGTCAAGTGGGGTATGTGAAGGATCGGCCTATTAAAAATTAACGGCAGTAAGGAAAAATGAAAATCTGTAGCGTTAAGAAAAATTCGGGTGCAATTAAATTTATGTAGAATGACATAGATACATCCGTTATACAAATTTATTTATGTGTGCGGAAAACAGGAGGATTAGTTTCTTTATATATTTTTTTAATCATAAGAAATCTGCGTTTATCAGCGTCTAAATCTATAAAAACGTTTATCTTAGTCTAAATCTATTAAATTAATTTACCACCAATTTAAACCCTACTCCATGAACATTCATTAATTCAACATTCGGATCACCTTTAAGATATTTCCTTAATTTTGTAATATAAACATCCATACTTCTGGCATTAAAGTAACTGTCGTCGAACCATATTTTATTTAAAGCTACACTACGGTCTAATACTTCATTGGCATTTTCGCATAACATTTTTAATAATTCAGCTTCTTTTGAAGTGAGTTTTTGTTTAACTTTTTTTAATGTTAGTATCTGACGATTATAATCAAATGTAAATTGCCCCATAATAAAAATGCCCTTTTTCTTAAAATCATCCGTTTTAACACGTCTTAGAATTGCTTTCATACGAACCAGCAGTTCTTCCATACTGAAAGGTTTTGTTATATAATCATCGGCTCCTAATTCAAAACCTTTTAATTTATCTTCCTGCATTGATTTGGCAGTTAAAAAAATAACCGGGATATTTTTATTTGTCTTTCTGATCTCTTTTGTAAGTGCAAACCCGTCTTTAACAGGCATCATAATATCAATTATACAAAAATCAAAAACTTCTTTATTATAAACATCAAAAGCTTCCTGACCGTTTACGCAAAGTGTTGTCGGATATCCTTTTGCCTCAAGATATGCTTTTAAGATGGTTCCAAGGTTTTTATCGTCCTCGGCTAATAAAACCTTTACTTTTTCTTGTTCCATAATTCTTAGGATTTATTTTTTACCGGCAAAAATATATTAAATTTTGTTCCGTATTTTATTTCACTCTCAAGACTTATTGATCCACTATGTTTTTCAACAACAGCTTTTACATAACTCAGCCCTAATCCGAAACCGCTAAAGTTATGAATATTTCCGCTTGGTACGCGGTAAAGTTTTTCAAATATCTTTTTTTGATTGGCTTTGCTGATACCAATTCCATTATCCTGAATACTTATAATTATTCCCGAATTATCGTTACGGGTGGATATTAAAATCTCCGGATTTTCAAGTGTGTATTTATTAGCATTATCAAGTAAATTGTAAATCACATTTGTAACATGGACTTTATCTGCATCAATTATACATGTTTCGGCACGCAAATCCGTATAGATATTTCCATTCTTTTTTTCAAGCTGAAGGTTGATATTTTTAATTGCATCTAAAATTACTTTATGTATATTTATCCATTCTTTATTCAATACCAATTGTCCTTTTTCAAGGCTTGCCGATTGCAGAATTTTTTCAGCCATTCCTTCGAGTCGTTTATTTTCTTCGTTTATTACATTAATATAATTGTTGTAAACTATTTCCGATTTTTTTATGTCTTTATCGGTTAATGCCTCACAAGCTAACGATATTGTTGAAATCGGTGTTTTAAATTCATGAGTCATATTATTGATAAGGTCGCTTTTCAATTCCGATAATTTTTTTTGCCTGAAAATTGTAGTTATCGTAAAGATAAATGAAAGAATGATTATAATAATAAAGATAGCTGAAATCAGCAATAATCCCCACATTTGGCTGATAATAAATCTTTTTTGATTAGGAAAATGAATCATCAGGTAATCGGGGTTTACCTGCATATCGCTCGGAAATAATGTGAAAACAAAACTTTTGTTTAACAGATCGTTGGGATACATACCTGTTTTCTGAATAATTAATGAATTGCGTACAGGACTGAAAACACCAAATTCAAATTGTGTGTTTATTCCTTTTTGTTTTAATTCAAAAGTAAGCAGCGAGTCTAACAGGGCTTTGCTTAATCTTTGTTCAACAGGTTTATCTTGTTTAATATCGAGTAATTCCTGTAATGCATTCTGGGCTAAAAATGATTTCTGAATAAATTTCTCAAGGTCTTCCCTGTTTTTTATTGATTGTAAATCATCAAAAAACACATTATTGATTGAATCAATTGAATTTAAAATTGTTTGCCCTTGCGAATGTATTGTATGCTGTCGTGACAGTCTGTTTGACATTTCAATTTTCTCAAGCCTGAAAACAACGTTAGAAACAGCATCATTAACACTCCTCACAAAATTCGCTTCCTTAACGGTTATGGCATTTTTTATCCAATAAACCTGTATGACCATTAAACCTATTAAAGATATAGCCATCAAACAAATAATCAATATGACGGTTCTTTTGTTCATATTTTACAAAAATATATCTTGATTTGTATGATTTACAGGTTTTTAACATTTTTTAACGTTTATTATACTTAGTTAACATTTTTGGCATATTTTGTGCTTTACTTTTGTAAAATAAAATTTGATTATAAAAACTACCAAAAAGTTTATGTTAAATATACATTGTGCAAAATGAATTTTAATTCATAATTTTTGGTTTTTGGTTCCCTGAATGCAGTCATTTACTTGGCTGCATTTTTTATTTAATACAAACCATTTTATTTGTGAATTCGTGGCTTAATAAAACTCTTGCGGATTTAAGATTGTAACGAGTGCGAGCAAATATTTATTTTTTCAATATCTTTATTGAATAGTTTTCTTGCCCAATAATTATTTTCATTAAATACATTCCGGGCTTTATAAAATCGGTATCAATTTTTATTTGGTTTGATACTGTGATTGAATTATAAATTTTTATTTCAGTTATTTTTATTCCAGATACATTATAAAACTGAATATATATATCATTCCCCCTGTTATCCATATTATTTATTTGAACAAATAATTTTTCGTTAAAGGGGTTTGGAAACACCTTAATATCAAGTTGCTCTCTGCTTTTTTCACTGATTGAAACAATTGGGTTAACACTTTTGTATAATTTATTTGGTGAATATGTGGCTGCAAATATGTAATTAGCCGGACTAATTGCAAGTGAAGTAATATATGCATCATCATGCAAGCCGGCATTCAATGCTTCCCATGATAAACCATCGTTATACGAGTACTTCACACCCTCACGACCGAAATCACTATCACAACCTGCATATATTCCTCCAAAATCATCAACTGCAAATGAAGTTACAACATGAC
>JAUWKH010000059.1 GCA_030614305.1 Bacteroidota bacterium | reverse complement strand
TGGCATCAATAATTCGTGGATTTAAATCGTCGGTTACCACATTCGCGCACAAAAACAATATTAAATTTGGTTGGCAATCACGTTTCCATGACCATATTATCCGAAATAATGCAGAATATAATCGTATCAAAACATATATAATTAAAAATCCAGCCAACTGGCCACAGGATAAATTTTATAAATAGAAAAATAAATAACAGAAAAATAATATTTTATGAAAAGCTATCGAAAAGAACTCTGGTTTAACATACCTGAGCGTCGTGCTTTTATTAACATCACACCTCAGGTTGAAGAATGTTTATACGAAAGCGGTATTATGGAAGGTTTTGCACTTGTAAATGCAATGCACATAACTGCTTCGGTATTTATTAATGATGATGAACCGGGTCTTCATCAGGATTATGATGACTGGCTTGAAGAATTAGCACCCCACGAGCCAATAAGTCATTATCGTCATAATCGCACAGGTGAGGACAATGGTGATGCACATCTGAAACGTCAGGTCATGGGACGCGAAGTAGTCGTGGCAATAACCAAAGGTCAATTGGATTTTGGTCCATGGGAACAAATATTCTACGGCGAATTTGACGGAAGACGACGAAAACGTATACTGGTTAAAATTATTGGGGAATAAAATGTAAATACTTATAGTGTGTCTATAAACTAAGTATTTAGAATTTTTAAAATAACAAATTAAAAGCACCAAATTTCAAAACTTGTCCGTATGGATAATTTATACCGAAAGTTTTCGGGATTCAAAAATTCAATGACCAAAACAATTTCAGAGCTGTTTGATTATTTGATAATTGATTTTTGGAATTTATTTGTAATTTGTTATTTGTTATTTGGTGCTTCATTTTATATAAATCTTTGACTTTATAGACAGGCAATACTTAGTCCGTATATTAATTTAATCATAATCCCAATTTACCTCATACAACGAGCATTTACCATTTTTAATTAAATAAGGAACTTTATTAACATTCCATAAATAAGTCATTATAGAATAAGCATCTTCAGGTAATTCATGAACAAGCATACCATTAATGAAATTGCTTTGTTTGCCTTCCCATTTTGTCCTTAGCCAGTCAAGGGCAATAAACTCATATCGTAAATTTTCCTGCTCTTTATTACTAACAGCAATAACTATCCATGCTTTAAAGGGTTTTTGTTTGCTGAAAATCGTTAAGTCATAACCAAGATATAAATATTTTCCTGCAAGCGTATCAGCTTTTATTTCAAAAAGATTAAAATATTCATTTTTTATTTCACCATTTGTTGTTATTCCTGATTTACCGCATATAAATAATTTTTCTAAAAAATGTTTTCTTTTTAACAAATGAAAATTTGAATATTTATCATAATCTATTGAGTCGTAATATTCAAGCCATATGGGATTTTGATTTAATATCCCAATCTGGAAATCTTCAACCAAACCTGGAAAATCCGAGCTATATATCTTACATAAATTTCCGCCATCTTTAAAATTCCAATACGACCAACACATCAGTCTACCGCGGTAACCACCAACTGTAGGTGGAGTTTCACCGGGAATATAATAAGCTTTTACTTTTTCATAAAATCTTTCAGGAATCCTATGATTCTCATGGGAAGAAAATGATAAGTTAAGATTATAAATAAAATGTATTGGGAAAAATAATAATGGTAATACTATAAAAGTAATAATTTTATGATTAAACTTTCTTTTTAATTGATCTGTCATAAAACAAATACTACCAATAAAAAAAGGCAAAAAATAAAGACCCGTCCTGTCTTCAGGATAATTTATATTAAAAAGTTTGCATAAAAGAATAACAGCAAAAATATTTCCAAGCAACAAATACATAAAAGCAAAATTGCTGTTTAGGAAAAATTTCAGATTAGGTTTTTGTATAAAAAGATATATAAAAATTAAACAAAGTATTAAAAAGAAAAATATTACAAAATAACCAATAACATTGGCATTCATTCCTGTAATTAATTTAATCAATGTTTTAACAGATAATTGCCAGAAACCTTCGGTTGTACCATAATAAAGGAGTTCCTTTTCACGCATTACAAATAGTAATTTTGCAAACATAATTACAGGCAAAACTCCCAATAATAAAATTGAAGCACTTAATTTTAAGGATTTATAAAAACTATCGGATTTGTAGTTATATATAATGTTAATGATTAATATTCCAATAATTATTATTGCAGAATTTAATAAGGTCAAATTGGAAATAACTGCCAAAATCAAACTTATCAGGCATAATAAATAGTGTTTTAACCGGTTTGTTTTTATCACATTTATTAAGTACCAAACCGAACCAAATATCAAAGTCATTGATATACCATAACCCCTTGATAAAGCAAAAAACTCAATGAAATTATGAGCACAACAAATAGAAAGAATAAACACCCATTGTAATATCTTATCTGATAATTCCTTTGAAATTTTATAAATAAAATAGAAAAACAGAGGAACGAAAATCAAATTGGACAATCTGAGTGCAAGTCCTGAAGAACCAAATAAACTATAACTCAGGTATGAAAGCAATGAATTAATAATATGATTATTTGCATCCCAATGTGCATAAAACGGAATAAATTTCCCAACATGAACATAATGATAAAAGGTGGCTATTTCATCATATATCAATGGCACATAAAAAGCTCTAAGCCATAAATATATCCAAATAAGGAAAAAAAGCACAAGAAAAACTGTCGTATCAGACCATATTTTAAACTTGAAACTCAAATTAATTTTTATTATATTTTCAACATATCTTTCATCTCAAAAAAACCTTTTTTCCCATAGATAAATTCTGCTGCTAAAACTGCACCTAAAGCAAATCCTTTTCTGCTTTTGGCAGTATGTATTATTTCTATTGAATCAACATCCGAATCATATTTCACTTTATGCGTACCTGTTACTTTATTTTTTCGAATTGAGGAAATTTCAAGTTCATTTTCGGATTGAGCCTTATTGTTTACCCATTTTTCTTTCCTGTTGATATTACTAATGATCTCATTTGCCAGTATAATTGCTGTTCCGCTTGGTGCATCCAATTTCTGAATATGATGAATTTCTTCAATTGTAACATCATAATCATCATAGTTACTCATCACACTTGCTAATTTCTTGTTCAATTCAAAAAATATATTCATTCCTATGCTGAAATTTGATGAAAAGAATAATGCCTGCTTTGTTTTTTTACAAAGCCGCTTAATTTCTTCGAGATGTTCAAACCAGCCTGTTGTGCCGACAACAACAGGAACATTAGCATTAAAACATTTTTTAATATTACTTATAACACTTTGGGGTGTGCTGAAATCAATTGCAACATCAGTATTTTTAAGTTTTTCCTTTGATAATTTCCAGTTTTTTTCATTATCAATTTTAAAGGAAATTTTATGATTTCTTTTCAGGGCAATATTTTCAATTTCTTTTCCCATTTTGCCGTATCCTATCAATGCTATTTTCATACTTTTATTATAAAAGTTGTTAGAATTTAAATGTAAGCATAAGTCCTGCTGTTGGTCGCGGATTAAAAACGGAATTATTAATTACCGGTTGGATTTTTATTGAAAGATCGTCACTTATATCATAATCAAAAAGATGTGCATCAACAACTGCATCAACAATATTCAGGATGTACCATAATCCTGTTAAAATATATGAAAACTCCATATTTCTCCTGTAATAATTCCTTCCGGCAGATAATTGTGATTTATCATATTTATACCAATAATTATTTGGGGGGATTGTATCATTTCCTTCAGGAACAAAATTATAAGCATCCCTGTATTTAATATATTCTTTGCGGTTTGAAATAATAAAATAAGTTAACACTCCAAAGCCGACATAAATTACAGGTATCTTCCAGTATTTCTTATTATATGCTTGTCCTAATCCCGGTAAAACTGCCGAATATAAGGTGGCTTTTTGTGGTGAGTGTTTCTTGAATATTACCGTATTCTGATTATTTTCTACCTGAGCTGAAAGCTTAACAGGTTTAATAAAAATTATAACAGCAAATATTAATAATGGTAAGTAAAGTATCTTTTTTTTGAAAGGCACGTTTAAAGTTTCTTAAAAAGTTATTTTTCCAATAATGAAATTATTCTATTAAAATCTTCATCCGATCTAAAAGAAATAACGATATTGCCATATCCTTTATTATTTCTTTTTATTTCAATTTCAGTATTGTAAATATTTTTTAATTCTAATTTTGAATGTTCAAATTTTTCGGGTAAAGCCTGGTCTGTAGTTTTTCTTTGGGGTGAAGATATTTTTGCTAATTTTCTAACAATATCTTCTACCTGACGAACCGAAAGACTATTAGTAATAATTTTCTTTAAAACATTAAGTTGGGTTTTTTCATCAGTGATGTTAATCAATGCACGTGCGTGTCCCATAGTTATTTGTCCATCACGTATAGCTATTTGGATTTCAGGAGGTAATTTTAAAAGTCTTATATAATTTGATACTGTGGTTCTGTCTTTGCCAACCTTTTCACTTAATTTTTCTTGTGTAAGCTCGCATTCTTCTATCAGTCGTTGGTAGCTGATAGCTATTTCCATCGCATTCAGGTTTTTCCTGTGGATATTTTCAACGAGAGCCATTTCAAGCATTTGCTCGTCGTTGGCAACTCGTATATAGCTTGGAATATCTGTTAATCCAGACAGTTTCGCTGCACGGAATCTTCTTTCGCCCGTTATCAGTTGATATTTATCGTATCCGAGTTTACGAATTGTTATAGGTTGAATTATTCCTTGTTCTGCTATTGATCTCGCTAATTCAATAATTGATTCATCATCAAATTCTGTTCTGGGTTGAAAAGGGTTTGACTCAATTTTATTAATATCAATATCTGCAATGGCTCCAACAACATAATTCCCTGAAATATCTGTAGATGTAATATCGGTTTCAGGGCTTTGCAGAATTGCATCCAGTCCTCTTCCCAAAGCTTTTTTCTTAGCTTTCATTGGCTATGTTGATTTGTTTATCAGATTGATTTATATTAGTTAGTTCATTCTTTTGCAGTATTTCACGGGCAAGGTTTAAATAATTAGTAGCTCCGGTGCTTTCGGCATCATGCATAATAATAGTTTCGCCAAAGCTTGGTGCTTCGCTTAATCTTGTATTTCTGTTTATCAGAGTATCAAAAACCATTTGCTGGAAATGTGTTTGAACTTCTTCAACGACTTGTTTCGACAAGCGTAAGCGAACATCAAACATTGTTAAAAGTATACCTTCAATATCCAGATCCTTATTAAGTCGTGTTTGAACAATTTTAATTGTATTTAAAAGTTTTCCCAATCCTTCAAGTGCAAAGTATTCGCATTGCACGGGAATAATCACCGAATCGGCTGCTGTTAATGAGTTAACTGTTATCAAACCCAATGATGGAGAGCAGTCAATAATTATAAAATCATAATTATCTTTTACTTTATTGATTACTTTCCGCATCATTTTCTCGCGATTGGGAAGGTTAATCATTTCAATTTCGGCGCCAACTAAGTCAATATGTGCAGGTATCAGGTCAAGATACGGAGTTTTTGTGTTCAGGATAATATCCTTGGGTTCAACATCATCAATTATACATTCATAAATACTTGTTTTAATGTTTCTCGGATCAAACCCTACACCTGAAGTAGAATTAGCCTGAGGGTCCGCATCAACTAATAATGTTTTGTATTCTAAAACCGCAAAGCTTGCACTCAAATTGATTGCAGTAGTAGTTTTTCCGACCCCTCCTTTTTGATTGGCTATAGCTATTATTTTTCCCATTATTGAATGTTTTTATTTAATCGTATTAAAATTTAGATTCAGGATTTACAAAAATATAATATTTAATAAAAAATCAATCCTGATAACAAAGTAAGTTATTAACTGAATTTCTGATTTTGTTAATTACTATAAAAAAAGCTGCTCAAACTGAACAGCTTCTATATATTTATTTGTTAGTTTTTTTTATTCTTCAGCTTCTTTTTCAGCTTCGTCTTCAGTTTCTTTTTTGTCATCCGACCCAAGGTCTTCAAATTCAATATCTACTTTTTCTTTCAGAGGAAGTTCTTCCTTTATTTCCTCTTCAGGTATTTTACCTGTTTCAATGAATTCAACAACTTCATTCAATCCTTTGGCAAATTTTTCAAAATCTTCTTTATACAAAAACAACTTGTGTTTTTCGTAATAAAATTTACCCTGTTCATTGTTAAAGCGTCTTTTGCTCTCTGTAATAGTAAGATAATACTCATTGGAGCGTGTTTCTTTAACATCAAAAAAATACGTTCTCTTTCCGGCTCTTACAGCTCGTGAGAAGATTTCTTCTCTTCTTTCTTTGTTTCCTGATTCTTCCATTTTAAGTTTAATTGATTAATAATTCATTACAACTAACGCAAATATACAAATAATATTTAGCAAATGTACAAAATATGACTATTTATTTTTAATTTTTTTTTAGATTGATAAAATAAATCTTTATTAAGTTATATAGTTGTGATGAAATTACATGCTTTTTTACTAAAAAAGATTTCAACAATCAGTATTTAATAAATAATTTTTTTTTCTAAAAAAACAATTGACTGAATATTTACTTTTGTGGCAAAATGGTAAAGTATGTTTGAGAAGTACACAGAGGAAAGTATCAGATCGCTTGATTGGAAAGAGCATATTCGTCTTCGCCCCGGTATGTATATCGGGAAGTTAGGTGATGGAGCTTCGCAGGATGATGGAATTTATGTTCTGATAAAGGAAATAATTGACAACTCAATTGATGAGTTTGTTATGGGATTTGGTAAATCCATTGAAATCAATATTCAAGACAAAAAGGTTATTATTCGTGATTACGGAAGAGGCATGCCCCTGGGAAAGGTTATTGACTGCGTTTCAAAAATAAACACAGGTGCTAAATACGATTCTAAAGTTTTTAAAAAAGCCGTTGGATTGAATGGTGTTGGATCTAAAACTGTAAATGCCATGTCGTCTTCTTTTAAAGTTCAATCAATTAGAGAAGGAAAAACAAAAATTGTTGAATATTGTCGTGGCGAATTAATTAATGACTTTAGGATTCGGAAAAGTGATGAAAAACCGGGCACTATTGTAAGCTTGATACCTGATGAGGAGGTTTTCGGCAACTTTCATTTTATCAGGGAATATGTTGAAAAATTATTATGGAATTATGTTTTCCTTAATAATGGTTTGAGTATTTATTTTAATGGAGAAAGATTTTATGCAAAAAACGGCTTGCTTGACTTGCTGAGCAGAAATATTAATGGTAACGGCAAAATTCTTTATCCTGTTATTCACATAAAAGAAGATGACCTTGAAATTGCTTTTACACACAGTTCAAAACAATATGGTGAGGAATATTATTCATTTGTAAATGGGCAGCATACAACCCAGGGAGGAATTCACCAGGCTGCTTTTCGTGAAGCGATTGTAAAAACCATCAGGGAATTTTATAACAAGGATTTTGAAACAAGCGATATAAGAACATCAATTTTAGCTGCTATCAGTATAAAAGTATTGGAACCTATTTTTGAATCTCAAACAAAAACAAAATTAGGCTCACAGCATATTGAACCCGGCGGCATGACAATAAGGAATTATATTAATGATATTGTTAAACGTAATCTTGACAATTATCTACATATAAATCCTGAAACTGCCGAAGCATTACTAACCAAAATACTTCAATCGGAAAAAGAACGAAAAGAATTATCCGGCATAAAAAAATTAGCCCGCGAAAGTGTTAAAAAAGCCAGTCTTCATAACAAAAAACTCAGAGATTGCCGCATTCATCTTAACAGTAATCACGAAAAAAGACTTGATACAACATTGTTTATCACTGAAGGAGATTCTGCAAGCGGCTCAATAACCAAGTCAAGGGATGTTAATACGCAGGCAGTTTTCAGTCTTAAAGGAAAACCCCTAAACTGTTTTGGTCTGAGCAAAAAAATCGTTTATGAAAATGATGAATTTAATTTATTGCAGTCTGCTTTAAATATTGAAGAAGGAATTGACAATCTCAGATATAATAATATTGTTATTGCAACCGATGCTGATGTTGACGGTATGCATATACGTTTGTTGCTCCTGACTTTCTTCCTTCAGTTTTATCCTGACCTTGTCAAATCAGGACGTATTTATATTTTGCAAACTCCTTTGTTCAGAATTAGAAATAAAAAAGAAACACATTATTGTTACACGGGAAAAGAAAAGGATAAAGCACTTAAAAAGCTTGGATTAAACAGCGAGATAACCCGTTTTAAAGGACTTGGGGAAATTTCACCTGATGAATTCAAACATTTTATAGGTTCTTCTATGCGTCTTGATCCGGTTCTTCTGCGACGTGATTTTTCTATCAACGAAATACTGTCATTTTATATGGGTAAAAACACTCCTGACAGGCAAAACTTTATTATTAACAACCTGAGGGTAGAAGATGATATTTTAGAAGAATTAAAAGTTGCATAATTAACACAGCTTACTTCCCTGAATCTTATCTTATAAGTTGTCATTCGATGGGTCATTAATTGTGGACTACTATCACTTTTACGGATTACGAATTACGGTTTAAGGATTACTGTTTACGAATTTTCACATTTGACATCACACTCTGGTAATCGGTTTTAAACCGCTAACCGGCTTTTTCAATTTATTATCACTTCACCAAAACCATTTTCTTCCTGAAAACACCTTCATCTGTTTTAAGCCGGTAGAAATAAATACCGCTTTTAAGTTGCTGCCATGTTTCATTTGTGCCGTCCCAGCTTATAGTATGCTGCCCGGCAGGAAGATTTTTAT
>JAUWKH010000137.1 GCA_030614305.1 Bacteroidota bacterium | reverse complement strand
GCAAATCCTCATTTTTTTTATAAATAGCAATATCTCTGATAAACATCAAACCTGCGTCTTTCCCGTCAATCTCACCAGGATGGATGCCTGCTTCAATTAATAAAACAGCATTACCGGACTTATGAACGTTTAAGGGAGTAAAATTTTCATTACGGTCAATGATTAAAAGAGGAAGTTCGCGTCCCTGCGGACTAACTCCAAAACTAATATATTTGATCCATGGACTTGCATCTGCAAGCTTTTTACAATATTCAACGGTTTGTTTGTAACGTGGTGTTTCTTTAAACCCTGATTTCTCATAATATGTCTGCCAATCATTATCCTGTGAAAAACCAACACTGAATATAAATAATAAACATATAGATAATATCTGTTTCATCCTATAATAATTTTTAAGACAAAGTTATGCTTTTGGCAAAACATCAAACTTTATGAATTCTACCGGCATTTGCCTGTGCGGCCGGCATAATTAACATATCATTAATATTAACATGTTCAGGCAGTGTGGTAACATAATAAACAACTTCAGCCACATCTTCAGCTTTGAGTGGAGTAAAATTTTTATAAAATTTATCTGCAGTTTTTTTATCTCCTTTGAACCTGACAATAGAAAATTCAGTTTCAACTGCGCCGGGAGATATTTGTGTAACTTTTATTCCATATTCCAAAAGGTCAATTCTCATGCCTTTGGTTAAAGAATCAACAGCATGTTTTGTAGCACAGTAAATATTTCCTTTTGGATAAGTTTCTTTTCCTGCAATTGAACCTATATTTATGATATGTCCTTTTTTATTTTTTATCATTAACGGCATTACAGCTCTTGAAATATAAAGCAATCCTTTGATGTTTGTATCAATCATTCTTTCCCAGTCGTCAATTATTCCATCCTGTATTGAATTAAGTCCAACAGCTAAGCCAGCATTGTTGATGAGCACATCAATTTTTTTCCAGCTATCAGGAAGTGAATCAATATTGGTTTGTACGGATTTTTTATCCCTTATATCAAAGTTCAACGGCAAAACTTCAATCTTATATTTCCTAACAAGATCATAAGCAAGGTTGTTTAAAATTTCTTTTCTTCTTCCTGTGATGATAAGGTAATAATTGTTTTGGGCAAATTTAATAGCACAGGCTTTGCCGATTCCGCTGGTTGCACCGGTGATTAAAACAATTTTTTTCATTGATGGTTTTAAATTTATCTCGCAGATTTTCGCTGAAAATTATCTGCGTTTGTTAACGTAATCAGCGAGAGATTTTATTTTTGATCCATTCTCTTGCATTTACAAAAGCTTCTATCCATGGAGTAATTTCGTCATTATTTCTTTTTTCAGGATAATCTGCCCACTGCCATGGGAATATTGCACGTTCAATATGTGGCATCATAGCAAGGTGTCTGCCATCATCAGAGCAAATTGCTGCTGCCGAAAATTCCGAACCATTAGGATTTCCGGGATATTTCTTATAGCTAAAAGTTACAGGAATATTATACATAAACTCAGCCTCATAAGGAAAATGAAATTTCCCTTCACCATGTGCTACCCAAATTCCAAGTCGTGAACCCTCAAGGGATTTCAACATAACTGAAATATTTTTATGAATATCAACATTTATAAAAGCTGATTCAAACTTATGTGAATCATTATGAAGCATTTGGGGTTTTTTGTCATGGTCGGGATAAATCAAATCAAGTTCAACCATTAGCTGACAACCATTACAAATCCCCAAACTTAGAGTGTCTTTTCTTGCATAAAAGTTCTTAAGTGTTTTTCTTGCTTTTTCGTTATAAAGGAATGCACCTGTCCATCCTTTTGCAGAGCCAAGCACATCTGAATTTGAAAAACCTCCGACAAATACAATAAAATTTATATCTTCAAGTGTTTCTCTTCCCGAAATAAGGTCGGTCATGTGGACATCTTTAACGTCAAACCCTGCAAAGTACATTGAGTATGCCATCTCGCGATCACCGTTAACTCCTTTCTCGCGGATAATAGCAGCTTTTATTCCCGTTGGCTTACGACGGTTAAAATCAATATTATATTGTGATAATTTTCCTGAAAAATCACAGTTGAATTTATATTTCAGTTCCTGATTTTTATAATTATTAAATCTTTCCAATGCAAGTTTTTCACCGCACTGTTTTTTATCAAAGAGGTAAGATGTTTTAAACCAGATATCTCTTAATTCATCAATATCAAAATTATATTTTTCAGAATTATTTTTTAATTTAATAAGCCTTTCCGAACAAGGTTTTCCAATGACGTGATAGTCAATATTATTGGTTTTGAGAAATTCGTTAACAAAATCGTTATCCTTTACTTGTATTATAATGCCCGGGTTTTCGCTGAATAATAATTTTATAATATCATTTTCATCTAATTCAGAAAAATCAATATTCAAACCTGTCTTATTTGATCCGAAAGTCATTTCAAGTAAAGTAGTGATAATTCCACCTGCTGAAATATCATGTCCTGCAATAATTTTATTTTTTGTAATCAGCTCCTGAACAACATTAAATGTTTTTTTGAAATATTTAGCATCTTTTACTGTTGGTGTTGTTTTGCCTAATTCATTCACAACCTGCGAAAAACTGCTGCCTCCAAGATTAAAATTATCTTTAGAAAAATCAATATATATCAATGAAGTGTCCAAATCATTTATTAACACAGGTGAGATAATTTTTTTAATATTTTTAACTTCAGCTGCTGCTGAAATAATAACTGTTTCGGGTGCAAAAACCACATTCCCATCGCTGTATTTTTGTGTCATTGAGAGTGAATCTTTGCCGGTAGGTATATTTATTCCCAGTTCACAGGCAAAATCGCTGACAGCCCGAACCGCATCATAAAGTCTTGCATCTTCACCCTTGTTTTTTGAGGGCCACATCCAATTTGCACTGAGCGAAATTCCTTTTAAACCATCTTCAATTGGTGCCCAGATTATATTTGTTAATGCTTCGGCAGTTGAAAGCACTGACCCGTTTGCAGGATTAACCAAAGCACTGACCGGAGCATGCCCGATTGATGTTGCAATGCCTTTTACTCCCTTATAATCCAAAGCCACTACACCTAAATTATTTAATGGTAACTGAACAGTGCCTGCACATTGCTGTTTGGCTACCTTACCGGTAACCGAACGGTCCACTTTGTTTGTCAGCCAATCCTTGCAAGCAACCGCTTCCAATTGTAAAATATTTTTCAGATATTCATAAATATTTGATTTATCGTAAGGTATCTGCTCGAAATTATTCTCAACAATTCTGTCAATAATAACTGTTTTCGGTGGTTTACCGAACAGATACTCAAGTTTAAGATCAATAGGAGGTTCGTTTTTTTTATCTTCAAATTTAAAATTTTTATCATCTGTAATTTTACCAACAGCATAAATGGGGGCTCTTTCACGTTCAGCAATATTATTCAGGAGGTTATAATCTTCTTTTTTCAAAACCAGTCCCATTCTTTCCTGCGATTCATTACCAATGATTTCTTTAGCAGATAAAGTTGTATCTCCTATTGGCAATTTATTAATATCTATTGTTCCTCCTTTTTCTTCGACCAACTCCGAAAGGCAGTTAAGATGACCACCTGCACCATGATCATGAATAGATATGATTGTGTTTTTTTTAGCTTCGGTAAGAGCACGAATTGCATTCATCACTCTTTTTTGCATTTCGGGATTAGCTCTTTGCACTGCATTCAGTTCAATAGCATTACCATATTCGCCTGTGGCAACGGAAGAAACAGCACCGCCGCCCATCCCGATCCTGTAATTATCACCTCCGAGAACCACAATAATGTCTCCTTTTTCAGGAATATCTTTAAGGCTGTCTTCTTTCTTACCAAAGCCGACTCCTCCTGCAAGCATAATAACCTTGTCGTATCCGTATTTTTTATTATTAGTGAAATGCTCAAAAGTCAGAAGACTGCCACAGATAAGAGGTTGCCCGAATTTATTCCCGAAATCACTTGCACCGTTTGAGGCTTTGATAAGAATCTCCTTGGGTGTTTGATACAACCATTTTCTGGGTGTTGTTTTTTCTTCCCATAACCTGTTATTTTCCAATCTTGGATATGATGTCATATAAACGGCTGTACCGGCCATTGGGATACTTCCTTTTCCGCCTGCCATCCTGTCCCTTATTTCGCCACCCGTTCCGGTTGAAGCACCGTTAAAAGGTTCAACAGTTGTAGGGAAATTATGTGTTTCGGCTTTTAAAGAAATTACAGTATCAATATCACTTACAATAAAAAAATCCGCTTTATCCTGAGTCTCTGGGGCAAACTGTTCAACTTTAGGACCAAGAACAAAGGCTACATTGTCTTTATATGCTGAAACTAATTTATTTGGGTTTATTTTGGAAGTTTTTTTGATCAAAGTGAATAATGAATCTTTTTTTTCTTTTCCGTTAATAATAAATGTACCGTTAAAAATTTTATGCCGGCAATGTTCTGAATTAACCTGGGCAAATCCATAAACTTCGCTGTCAGTTAATTTTCTTCCGATTTTATCACAAATTTCATTCAAATAAAGAATTTCGTCATCACTTAAAGCAAGACCTTCCTGTTTATTGTATTTATTAATATTTTCGATATAAATTGTCGGGTCGGGTTTTTTGTCAATAGTAAATATATCCTGAGTAAGATATTTGTAAAATTCCTGAAGCATCGGATCAAAGAGGGTGTTTTTATTGTCTGTTTTCAGGAATTCCTCAATTCTTTCAACACCTTGAATTCCCATGTTTTGGGTTATTTCAACGGCATTCGTACTCCATGGGGTTATCATTTCTTTTCGAGGACCGATAAAATATCCTTTTAAAGATTTTTTGTCGAGATACATTGCATTTCCAAATAACCATGAAAGTTTTTTGTTATCGTTATGGTTGACTTTTTTATTTGAGTCAACTGCGTAATAAATATTTTTTGAACCTTTGAAAAATAATATCATTATCCGGATATATTAATTTTATAGTATTTTCAATACAACCGCAAAGATAAAAAATGAAAATCAGATTAAATGATCGGATTTGTATTTACACTTAAATAGTTATTAGAAAGGTTATTAAACCCATTGAAAACCAAACAACTAAAGAGTTGAAAAATTAATCTCAATTTTAATATACCACCACTATTTGGACTACTCCGGATTATATAGCATTAATTACATCCCAATAAGGTCTTTATCAGAAACTCCGTATTTTTCATCTTTATCAATAGTGCCGTAAGGTTCAATATGAATTAAAATATCATAAACATTTTCAATTTTATGTTTTATGCTTTTTTCAACAAGATGGGCAATTTTATGAGATTCGTTCACACTTAAATTTCCGTCAACTTCAATATCAAT
>JAUWKH010000208.1 GCA_030614305.1 Bacteroidota bacterium | reverse complement strand
GGTGATTGTATATGGTTTCGCCATTGCAGAGCAGGGTCCGATAGATGTAGTAATTGCGGCATGTTTGCTTTATATTGCACATACACTGCCGGCAGCTATCGTGGGATGGAAAGAAAAGATAATTTAGAATATAATGATGGAAGAGTTAAACAAACTAATAGCCACATTATATCAAACAATTAGTTTCAAAGGAGGTATACAACCAGAACTTGAAAAACTAAAGAATCTGTTTACAAAAGACGGCAGGCTTATCAATAATAATGAAGATCAGCCACGGAATTTACTATTAACCAATTTATTGATGTTTTTCAACAACAGATTGATAACGGAAACCTTGGTGAATTTGAAGAAAGAGAAATATCATCAATCACTGAAATTTTTGGAAATATTGCTCATAGGTTCAGTGTTTATGAAGCCAGGCTCGATGTAAACAGTACGAAACCTTTTTCTATTGGGATCAACAGTATTCAATTTATTAAAGTCAATGGGAAATGGTTGGTTACTTCAATGATCTGGAATGACCATGGGCTATTTTGGGATGGTACTGCCGGTCCATACCTGGCAATGCCATTTTCAGAAGCATATAAGGAAAAAGATTGTCTTTTCTTCTATGATCATCTTGTCTGTAACTCTTTTCAGTTATCAATGCAAGAAAGAAGAAACTCCCTCTCCGGAAGAACAAGTTATAGTATTCACTGAAACAATAAATATTTAGATTATTTATCTATCAATTCATAATTTGTATTAAAATATGAATTAAATATTATGCGGAAAGTATTTTCAGGTATTAATGAATCATTTAGAAATTCATAATCAATGCCAGGTAAATAAATGGCATTAAAAATATTTTGTGTATGTTCTGGCTTATAGCCAACCCATATTTTACTATCCCCTTTCTTTTGAAATGTTCCATGGTCGGATTGTATAATAATTACAGGTGGCTCTACTGATTTTTTAAGAATCTCAGTAACAGTTTCTTCTACTATTTTTGTTGTAAAAATATATTGATCAAGATAATATTTTGTTCCATCCCACTTAACGCCTATTCGTTTACCATCTTTATCAAAAACATAGGGATTATGTGGACATTCAATATGTGCATAAATAAATTTCGGACTCTGATATTCGGGTATTTTTTTCAGTTTGTTAAAGGTAAAACTTATATAATTTGCATAAATATTATCATATTTTTTATCATCTGCCAAACTCTTCCTGTAATAATCTTTAATAAATTTTCTAAAAACAGTTGTCTTTAACAATTCATTATTAAAATTACTAAGTTTATAAGCAAGTCCTTTGTATTTTCCGAACGAAGTTCCAAAGGTAGAATCAGCTTTGGTCATAGGCGAAGTTTTTTCTTCGTAATAACGCATCGGGAAATTATAAATAGCATAATCTTTTGATTTTAAAATATCAACAACCTTGCTGTTTTTTATTAATTCATGACATTGATTTATTTCATTCGATTTAATTTGCTCCATATTTAATATACATGCCATTCTTAATGGCGTCCATGGTTTTACGGTATTAATTTTTGAATCGTGAGCAATAAAAAATCCTTTATCTAAAAGAAATTTCTCAAAATCCGAATTATCATAATCAAAAATATCCTTAATAGTTGAAGAACTGGCAAATTCATCTAAAATAATATAATAAATATCAGGATGTGATTCCTTAATTATACTGTCGTTTGTTATTCCGTTATTAAATTTGTTTATTTTACTGAGTTGTACTTTTTCCCTGCTTAATTCATACAAAACAATATTCATCACATTTAAAAACAATAAAATAACAGCTATTATGTTTAATATTTTTGTGGCTATTTTAAAGTCCTTTTTTGATCTTTTTATTAATATTATCAGGAATATCCAAATTATAAAAACAAGAGAAATAAGAATATAATTGGCTGCAGGTGTAAGCAAATCCTCTTTACCTTCAAAAAGCTGAATAACACGTCCGTATGAAAAGAAGAAAAATATCAGTAGGGTGACAACAATTGCAGATTTTCTTTTATTTTTTAAAATCAGGTTAAATATCAGCCAAAAAAATATTGAAACTATTAATGATATGCCAAGAAAGAGAAATGTGGAACTAAAATATTCCTCACTGATATTATGAGTATAAAAAAATAATATTGGATAAACAGCAAATATAAATGGGTGAAGAATTACAGCAGATTTTTTCATTTCTTTTCCATTAAATACAGATATCTTTCAGAACCCTCAATTTTCAGGCATTTCCGGTTATTAAAATAATTGTCAAAATCTTTTTCAAAATTTTCTTTATCATACTTATCAAAAATATCTTCTCTTGTTAAAAGTAATTTTTTAACCTGGCTGTCGCTTTTAGGAACAAATTCAATAATCAGGAATTTACAGATACTGCTAAAAAATTCAGCAATATTAATTAACGGGAGGTTATTTGAAATAGCTAAATGATGTATCAATGCCAAAGCAAAGACAGCATCAACCGGTCCGCGTTCAATAAATGACATTCTTTCCTGATTAGCCCATCCTATACCTCCACTTGGATTTGTAAGATCAAGAATCAGCGGCAATATATTGGTTTCATTTTTTTCCTTGCAAATTTGATAATTCTTTTCAACTGCAGCAGGGTCAACATCAAACGAAATAGTTGGTATATTTTTTTCTGAGGCAATCCTGCTGAATATTCCGGTATTAGCACCTAAATCCCAAACCGAGGCAGGATTAATTGATTTTAGAAATTCTTCAATATAATCTTTTTTGCACTTAAAAGCATCGGAAGAATAATTAGTTATATCATAATAATCAGCCCATTCCGTGCCTTTCGGATTCCATTTAAGATTTTTAATTGTCGTTTCAAGACTATCAATCAAAGCCAGTAATTTGAATTTGCTTATGCGACTTTTCTTTTCTATTGTTTTATCCTCATATTTTTTTTGTGATTTTGCATGAAGATGAATATGAGCAAATATTGAAAATTTAAAACGTGTTTTTCGAGGCAATAATTTTGCTCCGAGGTCTAAAGGGATTCCGTCAATATAAATACGAAATAACTGACTCAATCTGATATCAGTATAACTCATTAAAACAAGAGGTAATAAAAAATGCTGGCAAAATTGTTTGTATGCCACCCATGGTTCGCCTTCTTTATATTTTTCAAACGACAGTGTGTCAATCAAAACAGGTTTTCCGTTCCAAAATTGTATGTTATATGCGGTGCTGTCTTTTAATGACATTCCATGCTCCATTGAAATTTTCTGAATATTCAGGGTTGTCAGGGCTGCATCTTTTAACTGGCTGAATGACCATTCGCAAGGATAGGAAATAAATTTAATTAATTCGGGCTGGATAATTTTATAAAACAAATCATCATCGGTATCTTTTAATTTTGTTTCGATATGAGGTATTAACAAATGATTTTTTACAAGATTGTTATATAATCCCGATGACATTAATTGCTCATAATCATCAGCATAGACTTTATTTATCCGGCGATAAATTTTACCATTTTCTTTAAACAAAAAACCACTTGGGTCTCTGAAAGAACCTGCGATATTCTGTTTTTCTTCTGCTTTCATTTATTTTTTGAGAATATATTTGCAAAAAAAATTTTAATTTTCCTATAATAAATTTTAATGATAAAAACTGCACCAACAAAACCTGCAATTAATGCCTGGATTATTATACTTCCTGTACCGGGGTCAAGATAGGCATTTGCATCTAATGCAAATAAAAAGAATATTAATAAAGCGAAGTATTTTAAGTCTTTCATAATAAAAATTAAATATTAAATAACTGTTTTTTTAAAAAAATCAAAATTATAATAATATTTAACAATAGGCAGGCTAAATTTAATAAAAAAATAAAAAGATACGGTTGATTCTTGCCGATGAAAAACAAAAATTTTGGCAATAAATCGCAACTCACACCAAACATATAAACCAAAAACCCTTGCAAGTAATACTTACAAGGGTTTGTAGTCCGTACGGGAT
>JAUWKH010000105.1 GCA_030614305.1 Bacteroidota bacterium | reverse complement strand
AATTTCTTTTTCTACTAAAAACCGATCAACTGTTTCATTGTTGTCTTTTCACTTTTATCTTAACTTTTGTCTTTTGTCTTTTATCTTGATATATATTTTCACCATTTCCTGCTTGCCAGCGAAAACTTTGTAAATATGATAAATAAAGCAATAACACTTAAAAAATAAATTATATCTCTGGTATCAATTACTCCTCTGCTCATTGAAGTATAGTGTGCATTAATTCCCAATGATTTGATAAACAAATCAATATTGCCAAACAGATCAAGCGAATAAATAAATTCAAATCCTATATATAAAAATCCGCAAAGGAAAATAGCAATAATAAACGATACTATTTGATTATCGGTAATTGACGAAGAAAACAAACCAATAGCAACAAAAGATGCTCCCAGAAAAAGCAGTCCTATGTATGAACCCCACATTCCGCCTGTATCAATATTTCCGGGAGGCAAGCCCAACTGATAAACCGAGAAAAAATAAATTAAAGTTGGTAATAACGAAAACAAAACCAACACCAATCCTGCAAAATACTTTGCTAATATTATCTCAAAGTCTGTCAAGGGCTGAGTTAGGAGAATTTCAATTGTTCCGCCTTTTTTTTCATCAGCAAACAAACGCATTGTTATTGCCGGAATTAGAAATAAGAACACAATCGGTGCAAGCATGAATAGATTTTCAATGCTGGCATAACCAAAATCCAGGATATTAAATTCCAATGGGAACACCCATAAAAACAGCCCGTTTATCAATAGGAAAACAGTCATAACAATATAACCTATCAACGAACTAAAAAAACTGCTGATCTCTTTTCTAAACAGTGTAATCATATTCAGCTCTAAAAAATAAGTGTGCTAAATTAAGTATTTTTATGGAAACGAAAGAGAGGAAGGTTTATTTTAAACTGGTACTGAATGAAAATGTAAAATATAAAACACATAACTTTCGTAATATCAATACTCTAATTATTTGGGTGTTTGCAAAGTTTACGACACGAAGTCCATACGGATACATACGTACTAACTTCGTGTCGTTTACTTCGTTTCATTAGTACGTATGTATGCGTTTTAGTATAATGGAAATTTTATACTGTTATTTCAATGCCTTCCTGCCTGACAATTTCTAATAAAGGAGAATAATCATCGGTAAGGAATCTTTTTGTGCCAACCATGTATGGTTCAATTAATATATGATATTCTTTTGAAAGTGTCCAAATTTTACCAGCAATATTATCAAAGTTTTTATCAAAAAGACTGGAAACTAACATAACATCAATATCACTCTCGTCAGTTGCTTCATTCCTTGCATAACTACCGTAAAGAAAAGCTTTTTCAATAGGAATACCACTGTTGGCTAAATCTTGTATATATTGCTGTAATGTTTTTATAATTTCTCTTTGAGACATTTAAATATATCTTTAGTTTTTGATAAATATTCATTAGATTTTTTAATAGAAGGAGGCATCGGATAATATTCAGGATATCTTCCTTCTAATTGATATTTCATCATTAATCCAAGAAATTCCGAATCCACACTATCTAAGTTAATATCAGCCTTTTTTATTAAATAAAGCAAGTCGTGTGATTTTGGAGGAACTTGTTTAGTATTATTCACTACATGTGCTTTGAGAATTTTTTCTAATACTAAATGACAAAAGAACAAGCCATGTAAAAGTTTATTGTTTTTAATTAATAGTTCGGCTGTATCAATATCATTTACTGCTCCGCTTCTCCAGTATTCTATTTGTTTGTTTATATCCATAATCAAACCTAATTTTTTTTACAAATATACGAAAACATAAATTGAAAATTAAAATAATTAAAAAAAGAAGTATTTAATTTTTTTAAACAAATCTTTTTATTTTTTAATTTATTTAAAGTACCTACTAATAATATTTTTCGTAATTTCGTCAATCTTTTTTCATCACTATGAATATTCAAAATAATTCTCAACTACAACTCGCTTACGATTTTGTGCAGTTTACCGGAAAAAATATTTTCCTGACCGGTAAAGCAGGTACCGGAAAAACCACCTTTTTGCATAACCTTAAAAAACATTCACCCAAACGTATGGTTGTTGTAGCACCAACGGGTGTAGCAGCTATCAATGCTGCGGGTGTTACGATTCATTCCTTTTTTCAGCTTTCTTTCGGCCCCCAACTGCCTGATTATAAAACATCTGAATTTAAGAATCAGGAAAGGCAAAATAAAGTTAAACGCTTCAGCAAAGAGAAAATAAATATTATCAGAAGTATGGATTTACTGATAATTGATGAGATCAGTATGGTTAGAGCCGATTTGCTGGACGGTATAGACAATACCTTACGCAGGTTCAGAAACAGAAATCTTCCCTTTGGTGGCGTTCAACTGCTGATGATTGGCGACCTGCAACAACTTGCTCCGGTAGTGAAAGATGATGAGTGGAACCCCCTCCGGAAATATTATGATACGCCTTTTTTCTTTAGTAGCAAGGCATTACAGCAAACCCAATACGTGAGCATCGAACTGCTACATGTCTATCGGCAGAAAGATGAACATTTTATTAAATTGCTTAATAAAATTCGTGACAACAAAATAGATAAGGAAGTTATTGATAAACTCAATGCAAGGTATAAACCTGATTTTAACCCTGATAATGCAGGTTACATCATCCTTACTACCCACAATTTTAAAGCAAAACAAATTAATGATTCTAAGCTGAGCCGGTTATCTGGGAAAACCCATACTTTCGAAGCAGAAGTTTCCGGTAATTTCCCTGAATACACATATCCCACCGATTTTGAACTAAACCTAAAAGCAGGGGCACAGGTAATGTTTGTAAAAAATGATCCTAATCCGGCTAAGGAATTTTATAACGGTAAGATAGGAACAATCACCAAAATTGATGATGATATTGTAACGGTAAATTGTGTCGGTGATGAAGAACTCATAAATGTTATGCCTGTAGAATGGGAAAAAATGAAGTATATAATTGATGAAGAAACTAAGGAAATAAAAGAAAGCGTTGAAGGTACTTTTACACAATATCCGCTGAAGCTGGCCTGGGCAATTACCATACATAAAAGCCAGGGATTGACTTTTGAGAAAGCCATTATTGATGCACAGGCTGCCTTTGCACACGGACAGGTTTATGTAGCACTTAGCCGCTGCAAATCACTGGAAGGTCTCATATTAAGTACCCCCATTGGAGCACATAGCGTAAAACACGACAGAACGGTTGAAAGTTTTACAAAGAATTATGAAGAAAATCAACCTGACAGGACACAACTTGAATCATCAAAAAAAGCATATCAACAACAATTGCTAACCAACCTTTTTGATTTTAACACTTTGCAGAAATTTATCTTTTATTCCATTAAATTATTAAATGAATATTCCGGTAGTTTACAGGGAAACCTGAGGGTTATTTTTATAGAAATGAACAAAAAGGTAAAAGAAGAGATAATAGATGTATCAGGGAAATTTCGTAACCAGCTTCTGAATTCGCTTTCAAAAGAGATTGATATGGAAAAAGATGCTGCTTTACAGGATAGAATACAGAAAGCCGGAGTTTATTTTTCAGATAAAATTGAAAAATTGGTTACAGATAAAATTGAAAATATTACGATAGAAACAGACAATAAAGCAGCACGTAAATCATTGAAAGATGTGGTTAATAAATTGTTAGGGGAGGCATTATTCAAATCATCTTGTTTACAGGCTTGCCAAAAAGGTTTTGCTGTAAAAGATTATATGGAGGCAAGAGCCAAAGCTTCCATTGATGATCATGCCTTCAAACCTGTCCGGAAAAAATCATCTGAAACGGTCGGCACCGACATTACCCACCCTGATTTTTACAAGCGTCTTAAAGCCTGGCGTGATGCCAAAGCCGATGAACTTGATTGGGATGTTTACATGGTTTTACAGCTAAAAACCATGAGAGAGTTGAGTGCAAAACTACCTGTTACCAATCAGGCGCTAAAATCAATTAAAGGACTTGGGAAAAAGAAATTGGAAATGTTCGGTATAGATCTGCTTGAAATGATAATTTCATATCGCAAAGAAAACAATATAGAATCCGATACTTATGAAGAACCCGAAATTACTATTAAAGTCCCTGAGAAAAGTAGTAAGCAAATTAGCTTTGAACTGTGGAAAGCCGGAAAAACCTTAGAAGATATTGTGAAAGAAAGGCAATTTGTTACATCTACCATTGAAGGGCATCTGGCATATTTTGTAGGCACGGGAGATATATCTGTTGATAAATTTGTAAGTGCTGAAAAAGTAAAACTAATTTCAAATTATTTCCAAAAAGAAAAAACTACCACTTTAGGCGAAGCAAAAACATCTCTTGGCGATGATGTTACATTTGGTGAGTTGCGTTTGGTTTTAGAGCATTTGAGGTTTAAGGGTGAGATAAAGGAATAAATTAATTTTATAATTTGAGAATGTCCAAATTTGAAAATAAAAACCGCTATGCGGGAATTGAATTTCGTGTCAATATATCCTTTTCGTTGTAAGTGATTATTCTTTTCTTCAAAAAAATAAATATCTTATTTGCAATAGTAATGAAAATTAATTTGCAATAGTAATGAAAATTAATTATTTTTGCTTAAAATAATTGATTATGCTTTTAGAACAACAGATAAAGGAAGTTTTTCAATATCAGAAAGAATATTTTGAAAAACTTTCCACCGGAACTCCGAGGACTTTACTCAATGAGGTGGATTTAACCGATTACCATGTTAAAATTATCACAGGTATCAGGCGATGCGGGAAAAGTACTTTGTTAATGCAATTACTGAATAAAGTGAATTATTTTAATTTTTTAAGTTTTGAAGATCCCAGATTATCCCAGTTTGAAGTTAATGATTTTTTTAAACTTGAACGAATTTTTCAAGCGGATAATGATTTGGAAGTTTATTTTTTTGATGAAATACAAAACATTGAAGGATGGGAACGCTTTATCCGTATACTTCACGATAAAAAAATCAGGGTAGTTTTATCCGGTTCTAATGCTTCATTGTTGAGCAAAGAACTGGGGACAAGTTTGACAGGACGGCAAATTACGTATGAACTTTTTCCATTTTCTTATAGCGAATATTTAACACACAAAAATAAAGACCAGGGTATCAATTCATTTGAAGAATTTTTGGAATCAGGCGGATTTCCTGAGTACTTGAATTCAAATAACAGAAATGTATTGATTCAGTTATTTAATGATTTAATTTATCGTGATATCATTGTCAGGCATGGTTTGAGAAATGCAAAAGTTGTAAGAGAGCTTGGGGTTTATTTGGCAACTAATATAGGCAAAGAGTTTTCTTTTAATAATTTGGCAAAAACTTTTGAATTGGGTTCGGTAAATACGGTTCTTTCATATATATCCTTTTTTGAGGATGCTTATTTGTTTTTTACTGTTCCTCGCTTCAGTTATTCTTTAAAAAAACAGGCCAAAAACCTAAAAAAAATATATGGGATAGATTCCGGCCTGATTAGCAATTTATCTCTTTCTTTTTCTAAAGATAAAGGGCGTTTATTGGAGAACATGGTTTTTGTTGAACTTAAACGCAGGGCTAAAGACATTTTTTACTTCAGAAATAAAGGAGAGTGTGATTTTGTGGTTTCAAAAAATCAAAAAATTGAAAACCTTATACAGGTTTGTTATGAATTAAACCACGATAATTTGCAACGCGAAGTAACCGGCATTGTAAAAGCTATGGATGAACTGAATATAAATTCGGGATTAATATTAACCATGAACCAGGATGATCAAATTGTGAAGGGCAATAAAAACATAATTGTTAAACCGGTTTGGAAGTGGATGCTGGAAAATGCAAGCATACGCGCATAATTTTTTATTGATAGTTATCCCTGAATGCTATCTTCCATATATACTAATTCTTAATAGATATGCGAAGCAATACCTGTTTAGAAGCAGTTATGCGTTGCAACAGATATTTAATAATTTTGCAAATCTGTTTCGCATTAGTATAAAATTGACATAAACATACAGCCCTTGCAAGTAGTTTTATAATGCCACGAAACTTGTCCGTATGGATGCACGAATTAAAAACGACTAAACCTCATCCTTCAAATTCAATCATTACAGTATCATTAATTCCTAATCCTAACAAGCCGCTTGCATTGCCTTGGTTGATAGCAATTTCCAAATGACCATTTGAACCAAAAATAGCTACGATCTCACCTACTGGAACATCATTATATGATTTATGGATTTTATTTATGCTTTCGCCACGGAACAAAACTGAGAATTTTCTGCCTTTACCAATTTTCTTAAATAACTGTTCGGTTATATTAGTGATTACATTTTCAAAAGAATCAATGTAAATTATTATGCCTTTAATAATATT
>JAUWKH010000281.1 GCA_030614305.1 Bacteroidota bacterium | reverse complement strand
TATATTCTAACATATAGTTCAGGATTATCTGACGAAAGTGAAATTTATGCATATACAGAATTTTACGGTAATGAAAATATTTCAAATAATAATTATGCTGATATTTATCCTCGTGTTTTCTGTTGTAGAACTTTTATGGGTTATTATGATGTTTTAAATATCTGGCAATCACACAGAAACGAACATATTGTTTTATATATGTCGGAAATATCAATATTTTATGGTAGTATATCTGAAAATAACTTAAACGAAAAGCATAATTTATTATCTGTAATTCCAAATCCATTTTCTGATTGTCTGAAAATAAAATGTTATCTTTCAAACAATAGTAGTGCAATAGTAAAAATATACAATTTACACGGACAAGAAATTAAACATTTTAATATTTCTGATAATAAAAAAGGCTGGCATACATTACATTGGGAACCCAGCAATGGAAATAGCCCTGATATTCCTAAAGGTATTTATACTTTATTATTTCAACAAGGTAATATAAGGCAGGCACAAAAAGTAATTTATTCGGGAGATTGAGACATTATTTAGTGTTTGTCCATAATGTCCGATAGTTAAAATAAATATTAAAAATCACAAAACTTGTCCTTATGGATGACAAGCACTAAATTTCAAAACTTGTCCTTGGATAAATCTCAATGTTCAAAAATTCAATGTTTTAAACTATTTCGGTCATCTATCCATACTGATTTGCTTCGCTTCATACGGATAAATTTTGATATTTGATATTTGAAATTTGGAAATTATTTGAAATTTGTTATTTGTTATTTGGTGCTTTATTTTATGTGAATCTTTGACTTTATAGAACACGTATATTACAAGTGCCGCTTCACTTCCACCTGTTCAAAACCTTCAATAATGTCACCTACTTTTATATCATTATAATTTTCAATATTCAGACCACACTCATAACCTGTTTGAACTTCTTTTACATCATCTTTAAATCTTTTTAAAGAACCCAGAACACCTGTATAAACAACAATTCCATCGCGTATCACCCGAACTCTTGTATTTCTTGTAACTTTCCCGTCAAGGACCATACATCCGGCTACTGTTCCAACCTTTGTAATCTTATAAGTTTCCCGGATTTCAATATTACAAGTAATTTTTTCTTCAATTTCGGGTGACAACATACCTTCAATAGCTGATTTAAGTTCTTCAATTGCCTGATAAATGATTGAGTATAAGCGTATGTCAATTTGTTCGGTTTCGGCGAGTTTTCTGGCACCTACTGTAGGTCGCACCTGGAATCCAATAATAATTGCATTAGATGCGGAAGCAAGAAGAACATCAGATTCAGTTATTGCACCGACTGATCTGTGAATTATATTAACCTGAACTTCTTCGTTAGATAATTTTAATAATGAATCGGATAATGCCTCAACCGAACCGTCCACGTCTCCCTTAACAATAATATTTAATTCTTTGAAATCACCAATTATAAGACGTCTGCCTATTTCATCAAGTGTAATATGTTTTTGTGTTCTTATACCCTGTTCACGTTGTAACTGCAACCGTTTATTAGCAATAGCTTTAACTTCCCGTTCATCAATCATAACATTAAAACTATCGCCAGCTTGCGGAGCGGCATTCAAACCAAGCATTAAAACCGGCGTTGATGGACCGGCTTCTTTTACGGTAATATTCCTTTCATTATACATTGCTTTAACTTTTCCGTATGTTGATCCTGCCAAAACCATATCTCCAATTTTTAAAGTGCCATTTTGCACCATAAGTTTTACAACATAACCACGTCCTTTATCAAGAGAAGATTCAATAATAGTTCCTGTGGCTTTTTTGTTGGGATTACCTTTCAATTCAAGCATTTCAGCTTCAAGTAAGACTTTTTCCAGTATCTCATTAATATTTGTTCCTTTTTTGGCTGAAATATCCTGGCTTTGGTATTTTCCACCCCAGTCTTCAACTAAAATATTCATTTTTGACAGTCCTTCCTTGATATTTTCAGGATTTGAGTTAGGTTTATCAATTTTATTGATTGCAAAAATTAGTGGTACACCTGCTGCCTGGGCATGATTGATAGCTTCTTTTGTTTGAGGCATAATATTATCATCGGCAGCAATTACAATAATGGCAATGTCGGTAACCTGTGCTCCCCTTGCACGCATTGCTGTAAAAGCTTCATGTCCGGGTGTATCAAGAAATGCAATTTTTTTCCCATTTTCAAGAGTAACTTCATATGCACCGATGTGCTGAGTTATACCTCCTGCTTCACCTGCAATCACATTGGTTTTTCTGATGTGATCAAGTAAAAGGGTTTTGCCGTGGTCAACATGCCCCATCACAGTGACTATGGGTGCACGTTCACTCAAATCCTCAGGTTTGTCTTCATCTTTTTCCAGTATTGCTTCCTGAACGTCAACACTAACAAATTCAACTTTATGACCAAATTCTTCAGCAACAAGATTGAGAGTTTCGGCATCCAACCGTTGATTTATTGAAACAAACAAACCAAGAGTCATACAGGTTGAAATAATTTCATTTACAGGTACATCTATCATGTTAGCCAATTCATTTGCCGTAACAAATTCGGTAACCTTAATAACACTTTTGTCTTTTTCAGCCTTCTTAAATTCTTCCTTAATATTCTGACTAACTGCAACACGTTTTTGTTTTCTGTATTTAGACGCTTTGGATTTACCTGAAGGACTTAATCTTGCAAGTGTTTCTTTTATTTGTTTTTTTATTTCTTCTTCATTTACTTCAGGTTTTATGATCTCTCTATATGGCTTTTTGCCTTTGAACCTTGACCTTGTTTTAGTATCTTTTGCTTCAGCAGGTTTTTGTTCAGGAGGTTTTGTATGTTTTTTTATTCTTTTTCTTTTTTTCTTTTTGAGATGAACTTTTTCATCTTTTGAAGAAGCAACAGGTTTTTTCTCAACTTTCTTTGGCTTGGGAAGGTCTATCTTATCCAAAATTTTGGGTCCTGATAATTTTGCAACCTCTGTAGGAATAAAGTTCTTATCTATCACGGGTTCTTCAACAGCTTTTTGAATCTCTTGTGTTTCTTCCGTTTCGGGTATTATTTCCGGTTCTTTTACCGGCTCTTCAGTAGCTTCTTTAACTTTTATTTCAGTTTTTTCTT
>JAUWKH010000345.1 GCA_030614305.1 Bacteroidota bacterium | reverse complement strand
TGATCATATTTGATTTTTGGTGGCAATGCTCCTTTATTCACACCTTCAATAAAAAGATCAATACATTTTCTGATATCCGGATGGTATCCGCCTTCAAGAACTGCAAAAATATTTTTAAATGAACGCCTGAGTTTAAGCCCGCATTTAAAATATGTGTCAAGAGAATATTTCAAACCAAGAATTTTGTCTTTATAATATCCATCAAAGCCGGCAGAAACGCCAACTACATCAGGTTTAAAATCCCTTGCCTTTATAATTGCCTTATCCATAGCTGCAAAAAATTCCTTATCACCACTACCGGCTACCAATGGGTAATTAATTGTAAATCCTGTTCCTTCTCCGGTTCCTTTTTCTTCCGGCATTCCTGTAAATGGATATGCATAAAGCTGATGCATTGAACAATACAGCACTTTATTAGAATCATAAAAAATTGATTGAGTGCCATCGCCATGATGTCCGTCAAAATCCAGGATAAAAACTTTTTTGCCTTCGTTAACAAGCTTTTGGGTGGCAATAGCAATATTATTGAAAAGACAAAATCCGGCAGCTCTTTCTCTTCCCGCATGATGACCGGGCGGGCGAATCACAGCAAAATCGTTTTGTTCAGATGCCATAATGCTCAACCCGACAGCAGTGCATGCTGCTGCATAAGATGCAGGATTCAGTTCTACTTCGGCAACAATATCTCCGTGTTTACATGCATCTTTTATTGCCTGTATGTATTTTTCGTCATGTACCAGTGAAAAATATTTTTCGCCGTCCGCTTCAATATCTTTCTGGTCGGAAAAATCGCTTATACGATATGCTCCTTCTGCATAACTGTCAACATTATGCATGAGGAATTTTTTATTAAAAAGGATTTTCATCTGTTTATATTTGTAAAAAAAATTATATCCCAGAGTGAGCCGACGGGTTAACCCGTCGGTTCATATAATTAATTTATACAAAGTTAAAAAAAATCATTAAATCAAATTTTTATTTAAATTTGGGTTTTATAAAAATTTTTATAAAAAAATAATATATATTTACTGTTTATTTAACAGCTTAAAATGGCAAAATCAAACATTCACATCAATCCTTTTCCCGGAATACGAAGCTATGAAATACATGAAGATGATTTGTTCTTTGGTAGAGAATTACAGGTTAAAGAACTGATTTTAAAGTTAAATAAAACCCGTTTTCTGGCAATTGTCGGTTCATCAGGATGTGGTAAGTCATCATTGATAAGAGCAGGTTTGGTTCCAACTCTTTTAAAAAATAAAATTGATAAAAGTAAAACTAAATGGAACCTTTGTGTTTTTAAGCCCGGCGACGACCCTATCGGTAATATGGCTGGTGCGCTTGCCCAAACGGATGAATCGAATAAAACTCTTGTAAATAAAAATTCATCTGAAAAAGAAAAAATTGAAAAAGTTTTAAAATCGGGAAAGGATGGTTTAACGAAAGTTATTCTGGAACAGACTAAAAACACCAATAGCAAATACCTTATTGTTATTGACCAGTTTGAGGAATTGTTCAGATTTAAAAAAATCAGGACAAGTTTTCATTCAATAATTGAAGCAACAGATTTTGTAAATCTTATTCTGAATACAATAAATAATAAAGAAATTCCTGCATATATTGTACTATCCATGCGCACGGATTTTTTGGATGATTGTACTGAATACAGAGGATTAACCGAAACAATTAATCAGGGTTATTATTTGGTTCCCCGAATGAATACTGATGAAATAGAATCGGCAATAACCGGACCTATCAAAGTATGTGGAGCTGAGATTTCCAAGCAACTTGTCAGACAATTATTAGATGATGTAGGTGATGATCCTGACCAGCTTCCTATACTTCAACATGCTTTAATGAGAACGTGGGATTACTGGAAGATTAATCGTATTGGAAACAAACCGATTAATATTAGCGATTATGAAGCTATTGGAACAATGAAAGAAGCCCTTTCGTTCCATCTTGAAGAAATATATAATGAGTTGAAAGACCCCCAAAGCAAGCATATTGCAGAAAAGCTTTTTAAAGCATTGACTGATTTCGGCGAAAACAATAAGGGAACACGCAGGCCAACTCCATTAAGCGAAATATGTATCCTTGCCGATGCTAAGGAAGAAAAAGTCATTAAAGTGATTGATAGTTTCAGGGAAACAGGAAGAGCGTTTTTAATGCCGCCTTATGATGTAGCTCTAAATGCTGATTCAACAGTTGATATTTCGCATGAAAGCATTATGAGAG
>JAUWKH010000251.1 GCA_030614305.1 Bacteroidota bacterium | reverse complement strand
GGGGTTTTGGATTTGGACGCGATTACGGATATTATTCTGATGAAAATATCCCAAATGTTTCAAACAAAACTTTAATTGAAAATGAGATAAGAATTCTAAAAGATCAATTATCGGTTTTAGAAAAACAACTCTCAGAAAAAAAAGAAAATGACTAAACTTGCGAGAGCAGGCAATATCAATATTGCCTGCTTTATTTTGAAATAAATTTATTATTAATTTAAAAAAGTAGATAAAATGAATAATTCAGGAAAAAATGAAAATCCCGTAACAGGAAAAGGTCTCGGCCTTGGCGGAGGAAGAGGTCGTAATAAAGGTGGTGCTTTTGGAACAGGAGGCTTTTGTGTTTGTGCAAAATGCGGCGAAAAAGTACCACACCGGCGAGGTGTTAAATGTACTAAATTAAAATGTCCTAAATGCGGTAAAACAATGATAAGAGAAGAATTGTTGAAAAAATAAAAAATAGATTTGTATTAATTGATAATTAACGGAGGGAAATATTATGGAAAATTTATTGAATTTGTATGATGATTTAAACTGGGAAAATGCAGATGAATATTCCACTGGAACAAAAAGGAAGGTGTTAAGAGATGAAAATGGTGCTAGAACAGTTCTGCTAAAATTGCCAAAAGATTTTTATATGGCTCCGCATTCACACATTACTACCGAGCAAGATTTTGTACTTGAAGGAGAATATATAAGCAATGGTAAGTCCTTTCCGGTAGGGTCATACCAAATCTTCTCGCCAGGTGATGAACATGGACCATTTGAATCAAAAAACGGAGCCTTAATCCTGGTTATCTGGGATCCGATAAAATTACAAAAATAAGGCGATAATTGATGATTTACGATTGACTGTTTAAAATCGTAAATCATAAATCGTAAATCCCCATGTTAAGGATAATAATTTGGATAATAATGATTATTGGTGGTGGAGTTTTGGGATATTATCTTGATTATTTAATATTTAAAAATATCCATAACAATATTATTTTCCATATTGTAAGTTTATTGATTGGTATTTTTCTGTTGTTTTTAGTAATAAAAATCAGTAAAAATACGGGCAGAACACTTGCTAAATACGGACGAAAAGGCAAATTAAAAAGTATGCAAACTAATGTTCTTGCAAAACAAGGGATTTACAAATATATGAGACATCCGATGCACCTTGGATTATTTCTTTTTCCTCTCGGAATAGCTTTCTTAATCGGTTCGCCTTCATTTATTCTTATTATTGCACCTATTGAAATAATTTTTATGCTGATAATGATAAAATTAGTTGAAGAACCTGGAGCATTTAAAAAATTTGGAGACGAGTATATCAACTATAAACAACAGGTTCCATGGTTCTGTTTTAAAATCAAATGTTTGAAAGAGTTGTTAAAAAATGTTCCAAAAAATTATGCTGAATAATAAAATATTCAAATATGAAATTTAATCACAAATTATAAATCAAAAATCGTAAATTCTTCTATCATGTTACAATTAAAGAATAGTTTCATTTTCGCACCTGTTAAAACCGGATACAGCGACAAAACAGGTGTTATTACAGAAAAACATCTTAAATTTTATGAAGCAAGAAGTAAATTTATTGGAGCAGTTACACCTGAACCTTTATATATTGACAAGGGTTTAAGAGAACTACCTACTCAAATTGGTATTGACAATGATGATAAAATAGAAGGGTTAAAAAAATTAACAAATACAATTCATAAGTTTGATACAAAAGTAATTGCACATCTGAACCATCCCGGAAGAATGGCTAATCCGAAAATCCCGGGAAACTATTTTTTGTCATCAACAGATAAAGCGTGTGAGATGGGTGGTGCAACTCCAAAACAAATGGATAAAGATGATATTCAACACGCGATAAATTTATTCACAGATGCTGCAAAACGAGCAGAAAAAGCAGGTTTTGATATTATTGAACTTCAATTTGGACACGGTTACCTTTCTGCCCAGTTTATTTCAACAAAAGTAAATGACCGAACTGATGAATATGGCGGAAGTTTTGAAAACAGAATAAAATTTCCGCTACAAATTTTAGATGCCGTAAAATCTGCAATTAATTTACCTGTTATTGTTAGAATTAGTGGGGATGAAATGATACCTGACGGAATTAAATTAGAGGGAATGATTAAATTCTCTAAGATTTTAAAAGAAAAATCCGTTGAAGCTATCCATGTTTCAGCCGGAACTGTTTGCAATACTCCTCCCTGGTATTTTCAACACATGTTTGTTCCAAAAGGAAAAACCTGGGAATTTGCCAAAAAAATCAAAAATGAAGTAGATATTCCAACAATTTATGTTGGACAAATCAATGCAATAGAAGATATAGATAATCTTAAAAATAAATTTAATGCTGATTACTTTGCGGTTGGCAGATCTCTTATTGCCGACCCTGATTTTGTCGGAAAATATATAGACAAAGTAAAAGGAAACATACGCCCTTGCCTTGCTTGCGCCGAAGGTTGCTTGGGTGGGGTAAGATCCGGACAAGGACTTCAATGCCTTGTAAACCCGAAAGTAGGCAAAGAAATTGATATTTTTGAAAAAGCCGAAAAATCTAAAAACTTTGCTGTTATTGGTGGAGGTTTGGCAGGAATGGAAGCCGCTTTAACATTAAAGAAAAGAGGACATAAAGTAACACTTTTTGAAAAAGACGAACTTGGCGGGCAATTTAATCTTGCTCATCTTACTCCAAATAAAAAATCAATGGAAAGATTAATTCCTTATTTTGTTAAAGAGATAAAAAATAATAAGATTAAGGTTATTTATAAAGAAGCAGAAAAAACAGATATTATCAAAAAATATGATGATGTAATTATTGCTACCGGTTCTAAACCATCAGAAATAAAAATTGAGGGATTAGATAAATTTTATTGGGCAGATATATTGCTAAAGGAAAATTTACCAAAAAACAAAAAAGTTTTGATAATTGGCGGAGGTCTTATCGGAGTTGATATAGCAACAGCATTAATTCCACTTAATAATCAGGTGATTATTGTTAAAAGAACAACTGACTTTGGAGAAGATATGGAAATGATTGCAAAATTACTTTCTTTAAAAATGATGAAAGAAAAAGGAACTGTTTTTAGCGATCACACTCATATTAAAAAGGTTGCAGGGAAAACAGTTTATGCAGAAAAAGATGGAAAAGATATTCAATTTAATGATATTGATATAATTGTAGTTTCAACAGGTATGAAAAGTTTTAATCCATTGGAAGAAGAATTGGAAACTAATATTTTGGTTCACGTTGTTGGCGATGCTAAAAAAACAGGTAACGCACAAGATGCTATTAAAGATGCTTATGAAACAGCAAAAAAATTATAGCGTTGTAATAATTTTAATTTTCATTAAAAAAATAGGTTCTGTTTTAGAATAATGTAGATTTTCTATTCATGCTAATATTTAGACCGTTATGAGATTAAAGCAATCAAATACTTTTCAAATACATAATTTATTACATGTTATTTGTT
>JAUWKH010000002.1 GCA_030614305.1 Bacteroidota bacterium | reverse complement strand
AATTTTTTTTAATCTTAATTTATACGCAGGATGAACAAATACGGGAGTTTTTTCAAAGCAACAGGAGTAATTTTACCGATAATGCTTCAAAATATATTTTTGACCCATTAGGTAGTGGTTTATATTCCGATATTGTCATATTCATTAGCCGGTCTGGTAGGGCTTTCCCGCCTGAATGTTGATGAACACTGGGCTTCCGATGTTTTTGTCGGAGCAGTATTAGGAATTGCTATTGGAAAAACCATTTATAATAATTCGGTTGGAAAAACGAAAGTTCAGATAATGCCAACTGCTTTTAATAAGTTAATAATAAATCTAAAATCTAAAATCACAAATTTTAATTTTAAAAAACCAATTTTATAAACGCACACTAATTAATATTATTCTCCTTTAAAAACACCTGAATATTCACAGGAATATAATTATTGATAAGAGATTGAAGGATTGTTACATATTCTTCTCCTTTTTGAGAATACCGTGAAAGACCTTCAGTAAGTTTTAACGGGTTAAGCGGCTGATTATCTTTTCTCAGCTGGGTGCGTATATTCCTTAGTCCCTCATAAGCTGAACACGTATTCAGAATATGAATATAATCTGTTATTCCTACTAATACGGTTGGATATGATTTTACTTCAAACCCTGCGTTTTTATCCCCTGAAGGAACCAAGCCGCAACCTTTATGATAGCAATGAACGCCAAAATAGTTGTTTCCATTTTTAGCAAAGTGCGACTTGCCCCATGCTGACTCACAGATTGCCTGTGCCATTACTAATTTGGTTGGAATAATATCAACTCTTATTATCAGGTCATTAAACTCATTTTGCAAAACATCCTTGTCACCTTTATCATCCAATTTAAAAGAATTAATACCATATTTAGCTGATATTTCCGACAAAAAAACTTCTTCTTCATTACTAAGTTTACCAGTATTTGTAAATTGTTTCTTTAGCTTAATGATATTATTTCTGTCAGATAGAATACCCTTATTAGCATCCATTATTTTTGGTAAAAAACCGAGCATAAAACTTTTATCATCTGCAGTAATAGATTTTTTTTGGGCAAAAGTGATTGCAGGAGTGACAAATAGTAAAGCTATGATAAACAGGAATATATATTTTTTCATTATTGAATATCGTTTATATTAAATAAAATCAATCTGTCGTTTTTAAAATCAAAAAGTGTAAGTCTACGAAGTTCAAAATAATTCCTCCAATAATTGTGCAGGGCAGAATAATAAGATTTTTTAGCATTATCATTATCAATCTGGGCGTTGTTAAGTTCCAGGACATCATTAACTTTTCCTATCAGGTATCTTTGCTGAGTTACTTCAAATCGTTTTTGTGCAACAGTATCGGATTTGGCAGCAATTTTCAATTGATTTTTCTGCATATTGAACTGCATTACATTTAAGAATATATTTTGTTCAAAATCTATTTTTTCCTGTTCAACAGATGTTTTAATAAGTTCCTGACTTGATTCTGCCATTTTGATATTACCTTTTGCAAGGCCCCAGTCTAAAATTGGCAGATGAATACCCAGTGTTACTTGTTGTTGATCCAATGGGTTTCTATAAGCTTCACTAATATTATCTGATGTTTGTGTCAACCCAAACACCGCATAAAGTTCAGCATCAAACCTATTATCCATTTTTGCTTTATTTACCTGGCTTTCGGCTTCAAGTAACCGTCGTTCAAAAGCTAAACCGGTTGAAGTATTTTTTTTGGCTTCATAAATTGCTTTGTTCACATCAATAATAGTATGCCATGTTTTAGTTGGAGGGATCAAAATAATTTCATAATCATCTTTTATTCTTAAGTATGACTTTAGCATGAAAAGATGATTTTCATAATTAAGATCGGAATTATCAACAGATGCTTGTGCTTTTAAAAGGTTCAACTCTAATTGTAATAATTCGTTTTCAGCGATTTTTCCGAGATTGTATCGTCCCTTGGCAATATGATAGAGTGTGTCGTAATTATGTAGGTTTTTTTTGGAAATATCTTTCTCAATTTGTGCCAGTAATAAATTAAAAAAGTAATTTGTAGCTGTTATTAATATTTGCTCAACATTTTCAATGTAAGTTCTTTTAGCTTCATCATATTTTAAAGGTTCAATTTTTCTGTCCCATTTATAAGGATTGTATTTGAAAATAGGTTGACTATAACCAATATTAATTGGAGTTGATAGATATGATATTACTGTTGAGTCACCGAAATTATCTAATCTTTGTATTCCTGATCTTAAAAACAAGCTACCGCCTGTAAAGCCAATGGTTTGATTTATGGACATTTCGGCAGAGTAGTTTGCCAGGCTTCTTTCTTTATAAACTTCAGTGCCGTCGGGTTGAGTAATACCGTCAATTGAACGGTTAAGGTTTGGTATTACTCCGTCAAGCTTAAGTGAAGGAAGATAAGCAGCTTTATATGTTCTGAATTCCCAGTAGCTTCTTCTGAATCTGTGTTTGGCTATCAATGCATCGGGTGATTGTTGCTTAGCTATATAAATTACATCTTCAAGTGTTAAGCGATTGACTTCTGTTTGTGCTGTCTGGCTAACTGATTGCAGAGTCAAAAAAAATAAGATTATGATGCTTGAAAAAAATATGTGTGTTTTGTTTTTCATTATTTTATTTATTAAACACAGAGACACTGAGTCACAGAGTTATACTTAGATTGTTGTGTCCTCTGTGTCTTTGTGTCTCTGTGTTATTATATTTTTATTCCAATTAACGTAATTTTCCTAAGAATTAGTCATGCCTTAAAGACGTCACAGGATCCTGGTTTGCTGCTTTTTTTGCAGGCATATATCCGAATAAAATTCCAACAGTAGCTGAAACGCCAAATGATATAATTATTGACCAAGGCGAAACAATTGTAAGTATATCAGTAGCTTTCATAATAATTTTTGAAAAAGCCACTCCGAGAATAATACCGATGAAACCGCCTGTAATACTTATCAGGGTAGCTTCGGCAAGAAACTGAAAAATAATATCGCTTTTTCTTGCGCCCGTAGCCATTCTAACTCCAATTTCCCTGATGCGTTCCATAACCGAAGCAAGCATAATATTCATAATCCCTATTCCACCTACTATCAGCGAAATACTTGCAATAGCACCCAAAACAATATTAAAAATATCTTTTGTTCGTTGTTCCTGCTTTAGAAGCAATTCGGGAATTTTTATTTCAAAGTCCGGTACATCCTCATGCCTTCGGTCTAACATTTTTTTCAATATCTGTGTTGTTGATGTTAGTTGTTCTGTTTCATCAACCTGTACAACTATTTTGTCTAACTGATTAAAATTTGATTCATCATCACTACTGCTGCTGAAAAATCTGGATATAGAACGTCCGCCATAAATCACCATACTCTCTCCTCCACGTAAAGAACTTTCGTTTATCAACGACCTGTCTTTGTATCGTAATAACAATGTTTGTATAGGAGCATAAATATTTTGATTATAGTCGCTTATACCTATGTCTTTATATACATCCTGATTGAATTTCATGGTTTTTAAAACTCCGATTACCTTTAACCAGATGTTTCCGCATTTAATATATTTTCCTATTGGATTTTCCTGTGGAAAAAATTTTGATTTAATACTTGGACCTATGATACAAACAGGGCTTCCGTTTTCCAATTGTTTCTGATTAAACATCTGACCTTCCTGTATAGATAAATTATAAACCTTGAAAAAATCAGGTGTTACTCCATTTAAGACAGCCGAACTTCTTTTGCCGTCTTTGATTATATATGTGTCATAAGTAACTTCAGGGCTAACGCGGACAACTGTTGGAATTATATCTTTAATGCTTTGTGCATCTTTGAGCGTAAGGCCGGGAGAAAATTTTCTCTTTAATGTTTTTCCTTCCTCTTCTTCATCAGAGTTTGAAGAAAAATCAATGATAGGTGTAATAACAATGTTGTTAACTCCAACCATTTTAATTTGCTCGAGGATTTCCTGTTTTGCACCATTTCCAATTGCCATCATGGTGATAACTGCAGCTACACCAAATATAATTCCCAGTGCTGTTAAAACCGAGCGGAATTTATTTGCAAGAACCGCCTCAAGGGCAATTACTAATATTTGAATATATCGTTCCAAAGTTTAATTTTCCGTAACTAATTTTTTAATAACGTAAAATATTGCAAATTTAGTTTATTAGTGAAAAGTTTTATTATTATTTAATACCTTCTATATATAAGCCAGTATGCCAGAGGAATAAAATATAAGCTAACAATTGTTCCGATTGTCATACCTCCAATAACAGCTAATGCCAGTGGAATTTGTAGTTCTGCACCAATTCCCGAATATAAAAGTAAAGGAAATAATGCTAAAATAGTTGTTAAGCTCGTCATAATAATAGGTTTTAATCTGCGTTTTCCTCCAATTTTTATTGCCTGAAGCAATGGAACATTTTGACGTCTTAATTTATTTATTGTATCAATTTTTAAAATTGAATCATTTATAATTATCCCGCTCATAACAATAATACCTATTGCTGACATAATGTTTAATGAATATCCAAATAAAATCAATAATATCAATGCACCGCTAAAATCAAATAATATTTCAAGCAATACAATTAAAGGCTGTGTTAACGATTCAAACTGGGCTGCTAAAATAAAATACAATAGTAATACTGAAATCAATAATACGATACTTAATTCTTTTAATAATTTACGGTTTCTAATAATACTACCAGTATAACTTGCTTCAAGCTGAGATTCATTTGTTATGGATTTAACTTCTTTTTCAATATTAGAAATATTTTTATTATTTGTTGAAAGATTTATCGGAATATATTCACCTTCTTTTCCTGCTAATATAGTTTTGTAATCTGAAGTGTTTGAAATTGAAATTAGTGATTTTACGGGAATTAGCTTATTATCGTTATTGGCTACTTTTGCCTGATTAATAATATCTGAAATTAATTCTGTTTTTTCACCGATAATTATAGGTATAAACTTATTTCCTGATTTTAATAAACCAATGTTGTTTTCATTAAAAGATGATTTTAATTTGTTAAATAATGAATGATATAAAACATCATAAATCAGAAGTTTGTCAGGTGAAATTGAAATCACTAAGTTTTGCTGCAAAGGTATATTATTAATTTTTTCAGTAATGGATTTAATATATAATTTATAAGATAATAAATCAATGTCATTGATGTCGGGAGGTTTGTTTTTATTTACTGATTTAATATTAGCTGTTAGTTGAGCTTGTTCATAATTAAATAATTGTTCAAATACATTTTTAGGTGGTTCAAATGAATATTTTGTATTTGGATGGAAAGTATAAATATAATTTTTTATTTCGTTTTGAACTTCAGAAAGGTTGTAGGCAGATTGTGTTTTTAAATAAATTTTAGCTTCGGAAAAACTATTTTCCTGTTCTTTATTTAATAAAAATTGCTGTTGACCAACCAAGCTGTTTATGTATGTTACAGGAGTTTTTATCTTTTCAAAAAGATTGATTAATCTGTGTTTGTTTTCATCAACATTAATATTTTCATTCCAGTCAATATTTAATATTACATCGGTTTTTTCAATATCGGGAAAACTTCGGATGTCTATTTTTTGAAATAAAAATATTCCTAAAGGGAATAATAAGAAAAAGAATAGTAGAAAGATTATTTTATGATTGAAAATTATTTTAATACTTTTTTCGTAAAAGTTTTCAAGATTAATAATACTATTTTTTTTAACGTATGAATGACTTTTAACTACTTTACTCTTTAGATAAAACAGACGGTAAAATACAGGCAAAATCATAATAGAAACCAATAAAGAAGTAGTTAAACTTACAGCAATAGCTACTGCCTGGTCATAAAACAAAGCACCGGAAATATCACTTAAAAAAACCAATGGAATAAAGACGGCACATGTTGTCATAACAGAGCTAATAAGCGGACGAATAACTTCATTAGTTCCTTCAATACAGGCTTGGCTTAATGAATATTTTTTTTCAATATATTGGTTAATATTGTCAATTACAATAATTGAATTATCAATCATCATTCCAACTCCTAATATCAAACCCGAAAGTGAAATAATATTGATAGAAATTTTAAATATGTATAGGAAAAATATGCTGATTATTAATGAAGCGGGGATACTTATGCCAATAAGGAAAGGAGATTTAAAATCATGCATAAAAAAGAACATTATTAAAAAAGCAAGTAAACAGCCAAACAAAAGACTTTGCTTTAGATTATTTAGTGAAAATTTCAGGAGTTGGGTTTGATCCTGACTTACTTTAAATTCAAGATTTTTATAATTTTTGTTGAACTCGGTAATCAGTTCATTTAGTTTTTCTTTAAGTTGAGCCATTTGTGCATTTGCTTGTTTTATTACCGTAATTACAATGGCTTCGTGATTATTAAATAAATAAATTCCTTTTCTTTTCTGAGTGCGAATACTAACTTCTGCAATATCCTTTAACTGAATAATACTTTGGTCATTTATTTTAATATAAATATTCTCAATATCTTCAATTGTTTTTAGTTGATTTGAAAACTTAATATTATACTGATATTGTTTGTCTTTAACTAAAATATTACCCAAGCTGATATTATTTATTGTAAGTATGTTTTCAATCTGTTCATAAGTTAAATTAAGGCTTTGCATTAATTCAATATCGGGAATTATAGCAATTTCGGGAAAGACTAAGCCACTGATGTCAACCATTGCAACTTCGCTTAGCTGTTCAATACGTTTTTTTATAACAGATTCGGTAAATTCGCTTATTTCAAGTAAATTATTTTGTTTTTCAAAATATGATTCTTTTGGAATAATACTTAAATAAAAAACAGGAATATCAGAGGCACTTGCTTTTATTATTTTAGGTCGTTCCATTTCTTTTGGCATACTATTCATCAAAGCATCAATTTTCTCGTTAGTTTCAATATAAGCATAGTTAATGTTTGTTTTATAGTCAAATGTTAATTGAATAATGGCATTACCATCGCGTGTCTCGCTTTTAATATCTTTTAAATGATTTAATTGGAGTAGCTGGTTACGAACTGGTTTTACAACTGCATTTTCCAATTGCCTCGCTGAAGTATTCTTATAGTTTATTTGAATTGTGATTTCAGGAATATCAATATCGGGAAGTAATGATACAGGTAATCTTGTAGCTGTGATTATGCCAAGCACAATCAATGCAATTAATGTCATAATTACAGCTATTGGACGATGTATGAGAAAATTTACCAAGACTTATAAGGTAATATGAATTATATAAAAATTACTTATTTTTCATTTGCAATAATTTCTACTTTAGCATCATGTGCCAGATTTAAATTTCCTTTAACAACAACAGTATCGTTTTCTTTCAGTCCTTCGCTAATGGCATAATGCGTGCTGTTTTCGTAAGCTATATTTACATAATTCCATTTTGCCATACCATTCTCATAAGTAAAAACAACTTCCCTGTTTGAACGTAAAACCAATGCTTCTTTCGGAATAACTATCTGGTTTTTTATCGGAGTTTCTATAATTACCTTAACGTTCATACCATCGTATAAGTTTTGAGGGTGGTTATTAATTATTGCTTTTAGTTTAATTAAACCGTTTTTATCTATCTGTGGATTAATTTCAATTATTGCACCATTAATGATTTTACTTTTACCTGACAAAGGAATAACTTTAACTTCCTGCCCTGTTTTTAAAAAAGGTATCTCCGTTTCAATAGCAGTGCATTCAGCTTCAAATTTATTAGGATTAATAAGCGTGCAAAACGGCTCACTTGTCTTTATAAGATTTTTTTCTTTTGCTGTAACATTAGCAACTATCCCGTTAAATGGAGCAATAATGCAAGTATTTGCAAAATTTAATTTTGCGATATTAATATTGTTAACGGCCCTGTTGTAACCACTTTGGATTTTAAGATTTTCGTAAATATTTTCGGGTACGCTGCCCGGATCATTCTTTTTTCCGCCATAGCCGAGAAGCAATGAATTTAATTCAATTCCGGCATCATTTAACTGGTCATAAGCTGAGGCAATTTCAAGTTTCTGCAGTTTGTTTTCCAGCACTGCAATAGTATCACCTTTTAATATTTTATCACCATTTTTAACAAAAATATTTTCAATAATGCCTAGTGCTCTAAAATAAATATCTGCTTTTTGTATGGCAGATAATTTTCCATTGGTAATTATTTGTTTTTTGAAAGTTGTGAGTGAAATTGGAACCACTTCAACGTTTTGTGTTTCAATATTTAATGCCTTATCAATCTTATCGTTTTTTACGACTTTGTTATTCTCTGTACATGAGATAAATATTATCACAAAAGCTAAAGAAAAGTATTTTAATATTTTCATTTTATAAAATGGATTTTAGACAAAGGTAAGGATATTAATTAATTTACTTAATTTATTATTATATAATTGATGAGATAAATTAAATTAAATAGAATAAATATATCATTGCTTCAATATGAAAAACTTTATAATCCTGAAAGATAATTGTATGCTTCATTAACTTTAGAATCACTGACAGACATGAAAAAAATACACTTTCCATTTTCAACATGAATTAGTAATGGCTTTGAAATACCAGTTTCATAAAAAAAAATTTCATTATTAACATCTTCAAGGACAGTCCATTTTTTCTTGAGAGACTTAATAAAGTCATTCCATCTGTCATTAGAAGGTTTCCCAATTAAGATAGGGATTATATTGTCATTCTTCAGTTCTAAAAGTATTTCGGAATTATATTTCATGCAAGGCTCACATCCATCTAACAACAATACATAATAGATTTTTTCGTCTTTGTTCACAGAAAGATCCATTTTGAACGTAGATTTTAAATAGAACTTGAAACCCTCAAAATATTTATAACGAGTATCGTTTTTGTGTGAACAACTGTAAAAAGGAATTATGACTAAAAAAATAACAAAAATTAAAATAAGTTTTTGCCTATTCATAAAAGATATCATTATAATAAATTTGTTATTCAGACTGCTTAATCAGCCTTATTTCATATTTGTACCTATACACTAATGTATCATCACTTTGCCAGTAATGTGGCTGCCTTGCCATTAAAATACCATCAGAAAGAGGTAATGATTTAAGGATTCCAAGACTCCCATTTTTAAAAACAGTTTCACCAACAATATTCATGTCCTTATCAAAAATTATGATAGAACCTTTCCTGTTTTTTCCGCTGTTAAGTTTTCCGTTTACATCCTTCAATGGTTGTCTGAAATGAAATATTCGTGTAAACATATTCATTTTAGAATTATAAAATAATGGACCATAAAAAGGAATTTGGATCCGAAAATTCCAGGCTGCTTGTGTATCTCGAATTTTTGAAGTCTTCAAAGGATTAGGAAGTTTATTGCAATACTGACTATTTCCAGCTTTTTTATAAATCAATTCACCTGAACTAATATCATAAATATATATATAATGGTCCATTGGATAAGTAATGAATGCCGTATCATTAACAATTAAAAAATATGGAATAGAAAGATCATAATTATAAAATAATTTACCTTTAAATTTCATAATTCCTTCAGGTCGCCCAAAAAAACTTAGCCAATTAGCTTTTTCAATATCATATACTCCAACTCTATAAGTATTCTTATAACCTCCCCTGCTATTATGAGCACCAATTGGATGCATTATTAAATATAATAAATTCTTTGATGAATTAAATATTGGGTCTCTATATCCAATAATAGTAGGAAATGAATATAATCCTGGTATATCTGCATTGTTTTCAAAATTTTCAAAATCATTTTCAATATTAAACCTTTTTATTAAATCACCCTTACTATTAATTATTAGAACAGAAGGCGGGAAGGATTCTTGAAAAAAAATGCTATCGGGTGTTTGAATAAATAAATTCATAATTTTATTAGTTTTTACTAAATATTCGGGAACTTTAATATCATAAGCAAAAGATTCATTAACTAAATTATAAACATCAATATTTAATGAATTTGTTATATGAACTCCATAAAATAAGCTATCTCTGTAAATTGCAAATTCATGGTATTCACAAAATTTTGTTTTAGGAACAGTGATGTTTAACTTTTTGGAAACATAAACTTCGTATCTATTTTCACGATCCACTTCAGGAGATTTGAGTAATATCGATAATTTTTCATTGGGATTATTACAAGAGGTGAGAATAAAAAAAACCGCTATTAGTTTAAAAAGTATTTTTCTCATCAGCAAAGTTTTATAAAAAAAATGTTATGGTATACAAATATACCATAACATTTTTTTATTAATATAAAAATTATTAAACAGAAAATTAATCTTCAGGTGTATTTGGATCTGATGTTCTTGTATCTCCTTCTATACATTCATGATGCAACCAATGATAAACACATAGCCAATACTGTGGAGTTGGATTTCCGTTATAAACTGCAATCCATTCCCCAGTTCTTGGAGGAGCTGCATTTACCTCTTTCGGAATAAAAAACAATGATGAAAATAAAATACCAACCATGAATAATGCCGAAAACGTAATTCCAAAAAATTTCTTTTTCATAACATTTAATTTTTAGTTAAACAATAAACTTATCACCAACAAATTTAATAAAATATATACGCTAAAGTCAAGCAAAAAAGCAAGTTTTTAGTGAATGGGTATATATTTTTAGTAAGCGGGCATTAATATTTAGTGAACGGGAAAAATCAAATTTTCTTATATTGAAATTTTATACTTCAGTTTAATAATTTCTAAAAACTGTTTCTTTCTTCTTTTTGCAAGCCTGATTTTCTGACCATTATGTAAAGAAATTACACATCCTCCTGTAAAACAATTATATTCAGCTATTTGATTAATATTAATAATATATGTTCTGTGGCATCTGAAAAATATTTCATTTGGCAAATATCTTTCAATTGTTCCTAAAGAGTTACACACTAATATTTTATCGCAATTATTTATAAGGTAAATTTCTGTATAATTATTGATTGCTTTTAGAAATGAAATATCCAAAGGATTAATAAACTTCATTCCTTGCAAAGTAGGAATTAAAAGTTTTTTCATTTATTTGTTCGGTTGTTTATTTTTTAATGGTTTCTTTATAGTTAATTCCAATTAATAGTAAAAAGTCTCCCTAAAATTTAAAAAAATTTTAAAAAGTTATTAACATTGTGATTAAAGCATTAATAATCAGTGTGAAATATATTTTATAATAAAAACATAAAAAAAGAATATTTTTGTTGCAATAATTTTTTTTTATACTTTGCATAATAACAGCCATTATATTAATTCAGGTAAAATGGATAATCCTAAAAAAAGAAATCATTCTTTTTCTATTATAATAATATTTTCAGCACTTATAATAGTTGGACTGTCATTTATTCCATTACTATCTGTTCAGCTTAATCCATCTCAAACCTTGCCATCAATCACAGTGAGTTATGCATGGCTAAACGCTTCACCCGAAATAATTGAAATGGAAGCTACAGGTAAATTAGAAGGAATATTGAGTACAATAAAAGGAATAAATAAAGTAAGTTCTGTATCATCAAAAGGTAAAGCAAGCATAACAGTATCATTTAATAAATATACTGATATGGATTTTGCACGTTTTGAAGTGGCATCGCTTATCAGGCAAATATATCCAAAGCTTCCTAAAGAAATTTCATATCCAAAAATTTCAGTAAACCGCCCTGATGATGAAAAAATTAAACCTTTGTTAACATATACCCTTAATGGTGATGATGCACCTATTAACATCCAAAATTATGCTAATGATAATATTAAAAAGAAACTGTCGCTTATTGAAGGAATTAACAATATTGAAGTATATGGTGCTACTCCTTTTGAATGGCAGATTATTTACGATAGAAATTTATTACAGACATTAAATATTACAAAAGATGATATTTCGTCTGGCATTAGACAATATTTTGACAGGCAGGCATTAGGATTAGCAAATATTAATACAAGTAAAGCCGATTCTATCCGGTTCGTTTCATGCGTTCCTTTAATGTTAATGAACAGAACGAGTGATAGTATTGATTGGACAGCTATTCCTGTAAAAAAAGTTGGTAACAGGATAATTTTTTTAACCGATATTGCCGAAATAAAATATATTGAACAAAAACCTTCTGCATATTTTCGCATCAACGGCTTAAATACTATTTATTTAGTTATTTATCCTGACAGGGGAGTTAATAACCTTGTTGTTGCAAAAAAAATTAAAGAAAGAATAAAAAAAATTAAAACAGAATTACCATCAGACTATTACCTGTTATTAAGTTCCGATACAACTGTTTATATCAATGAAGAATTAACAAAAATATACTGGCGTACAGCTTTTACTGTAATTATTTTACTGTTGTTTGTTATATTGGTAAGTCGTAATTTACGGTATGTTTTAGCAATTTTTATAAGTTTATTTGCCAATATTTCAATTTGTTTCATATTTTATTATCTTCTTAAAATTGAGATTCATCTTTATTCTCTGGCGGGTATAACAATATCCTTAGGTTTGATTATTGATAACAGTATTGTAATGATTGACCACATGAGGCACCAGCATAATAAAAGAGTTTTTATTTCAATACTGGCTTCCACTCTTACAACAATTGCTGCTTTAAGCATTATTTTCTTTTTGCCCGAAAAAGTAAAGCTCAACTTGTGGGATTTTGCATTAATAGTAATAGTTAATTTATCAGTTTCATTAGTAATTTCTTTGTTTTTTATCCCGGCATTAGTTGAAAAATTAAATTTATTAAAACAATATAAGAAACTAAAATCAACACGAAAAAGACGAATAATTATTGCTACAAATGTTTATAGCAGAGTAATTACATTTTTATCGCGTTATAAAAAACTGGCTTTTTTAATTGCTGTTCTGTCGTTTGGAATTCCTGTGTTTATGCTGCCTAACAAAGTAGAAGAAGATAAGTGGTATTCCGATATTTATAACAAAACCTTAGGAACTGAATGGTATGTTAATAATATAAAATTTACTGTTAATAAAGTTTTTGGTGGAACATTAAGATTATTTTCATATTATGTTTTTGAAGGTTATTATTATTCTGAACCACAACAAACAGTTCTTTACATTAATGCTTCAATGCCAAAAGGTTCAACGGTTCATCAATTAAATGATGTTTATTTTCAATTAGAAAATTATCTTTCTCAATTTAGCGAAATTGATAAATATATTACCCATGTATATAGTGGTCAAAATGGATCTATGACTATTTGTTTTAATAATAAATTTGAAAACACTTCATTTCCATATATTTTAAAAAATAAATTAATAGCCAGGAGTTTGGATCTTGGAGGAATGAACTGGAATATTTTTGGTGTAGGCAAAGGATTTTCAAACTATGCAGGTACAAGTGAACTTATTAACTATAGAGTTGTTTTATATGGTTATAATTATGATGAATTGTACAGGCAAGCTTTGATTTTTAAAGAAAAGTTGATTAAGCATCCACGTATTAAAGATGTAAACATTAGCGGCTCAAATAAATGGTGGGAGAGGGAAGCAAATTATGAATACGTTTTAAATATAGATAAATTTAAGCTGACGGAAAAAGATTATTCAAGCCAACAGCTTTATTCGGAATTAAAAAAACAAAACATTCATGATTTTTCAGATTTTTCATATATTATTAATGGCAAATACGAAAATATCAGAATTTATCCGGTTCAAAGCTTATCATTTGACCTCTGGGGTTTAATGCATTATCCCTTAAATAGAGATGATAAATTTAAGCTTGCTGATTTTACTGAAATTAATAAAGAGAAGGCCGGTTCAAGTATTTATAAGGAAGACCAACAATATATACGTTTGATAAAATACAATTATCTCGGAAGCACAAAATTTGGTAACAAGTATTTAAAACAAGTACTTGATGATATGAAAAAACAAATGCCGGTTGGTTATTATGCAAAACCTTTATCATGGCATTACTGGGGTGATAGTGAAAAAAAACAATACTCATTAATTTTAATCATAATAGTAATGGTTTATTTTATTTGTGCTATACTGTTTGAATCATTAACTCAACCTTTTGCAATTATTAGTATTATTCCATTATCATTCATTGGCATTTTCCTTACATTTTATTTATTTGATTTTAATTTTGATCAGGGTGGATATGCTTCTTTTATATTATTGAGTGGTATTGTTGTTAATTCATCAATATATATTATTAATGAATATAATAACTTAAAGAAAAAGTACAGTAATTTTAATATTTCAAGACAGAAATTGTATTTAAAGGCTTTTAACAATAAAATAGTACCTATATTATTAACAATTATTTCAACTGTTTTAGGATTGGTGCCATTTATTGTTTATGGTCAAAATGAAGTATTTTGGTTTGCTTTAGCAGTTGGTTCAATCGGTGGATTATTATTTTCAATAATTGTGATACTGATTTATTTACCTTTGTTTTTTAAACTTAAGTAGAATAATTATTTCCCGCGTTTTCCTTTGGATTTATCGCCTTGTCTTTCGGATTTTCCACCTTGTTTTTTCATTACCTTTTGCGATTTATCCTTGCTAAGATTTTTCATTTCAGCAGGAAAATTACCGCCCTTCGTTTTTTTTAAAAATTCTTGAATTGTATCTGTTTCTGGTTTTTTTTCAGGAATTTCATCTAATCTTTTAAATTTATTTACAATTGAAGTGTCTAAAGTGCTCAATTTGTAATCATTAGCATTTTCGGGAGCTGCAAGGAAAATTTTCTCATCCTTCTCAAGTCCGGCTCTGATTATTATTTCGTTTTCATTGCTTTTACCTGTAATTACATGTTTTTTTGAATTTGAAGTATATACAAATGAGAGGCTGTCGTTGTTATGAATAGATTCAATCGGGATAAACAAAACACTGTCGATAATGTCTGTAATGATTGTATTTTTTGTTGTCATTGCCGGACGAAGTATCGAGTCGTATTCATTAACTTCAATAGTTACTTCAAATACTTTGGCATTTGAATTTCGCATTTGTTCACCGATATTTGCTACTTCGTTTACAATTCCGGTATAACTTTTTTCCGGGAATGCATCAATACCGATTTCAACTTTTTGACCTTCTTTTACTTTGCTGATATCAATTTCATTAACATAGGTTTTTGATATCATTTCTTTTAAATTTGGCAAAGTAGCAACTACAGGATCCCATGCACTTATCTGGCTTCCTACAGCTTGCTTTTTGCCGTCCCAACCACGCCTGTAAATCACCATCCCTGATTTTGGAGCTTTTACTGTAAATTGTGCCAAAACATCAAGCATTTGCTGGTAATTTCTTTCGGTTTTGGTTTTTGTGGCAGCAACTTCCTGCATGGTAGCCTTGGCTTTTTTATATTTTAATATGTAGTTGCTGGTTGCTTGTTCAAGCGACCTTTGTGCTTTGTCGAGACTGATTTTTATTTGACGGATTGTTGAAGGTGGTTCATAAATTGATTGCTCAAGTTCAATATTGATTTCTTCGAGGTTGTATTCTAAATTTATTAGTTCGTTACGTGCATTTCTGAGTTCCATTGCGGTGTCGAACTGTGTTTTGATGTATTGCGATTCAAGTTTTTCAAGATCTGTTTCAACGTCTTTTATTCTGTTGCTTAATTCTGTTCTGTCGAGGGTTGCAACATATTCACCCGAATCAACAACAGTACCATCAGGGATTATATCTTCGATTGTGAGTTGCCATATTCTAACTGTTCTTAAATTGGAAGGTCCTAATATTTTTTCTGAATTTTTGGCTTCAAGTTCACCTGTTGTTGTTACATTTATCTGGAATTTACCGAATTTAACAGGCACCTTTATTGTTTCAATTCCGCTGCTTTTTGTTCCGGAAAAAAACCAGATCAAAATAATAACAGCTACAACAATTGCTGCGTAGATGTATATTTTGTTTTTTTTCATATAGAGAATATTTTATTATTTTAAAAATTCATTAATAATCATTTCAATACTTATTCCTTCGGCTTCAGCTTTGTAGTTTCTGATAATACGATGGCGTAAAATTGATATTACTATAGCTTTGACATCTTCAATATCAGGCGAATACTTTCCTGTAATTGCGGCATGGCATTTAGCTCCGACTATCATGTATTGCGAAGCTCTGGGACCTGCACCCCACGAAAGATAATCATTAGCCCATTGATGTGCTTCCTTTGTAAAAGGCCTGGTTTTTGAGGCTAAATTCACAGCATAATTAATCACATTATCAGGCACAGGAACTTTTCGTATCAGATTCTGGAAAAATAAAATTTCTTCCCTGCTTAATATCACTTCCGGATTGGCTAATTCTTCTGCAGTGGTTCTTTTTACAATATCAATTTCTTCGTTAAAAGAAGGATAATCAAGCCAGATATTAAACATAAACCTATCAAGTTGTGCTTCTGGTAGGGGATAGGTGCCTTCTTGTTCAATAGGATTTTGAGTGGCAAGAACAAAAAAAGGTTCTTCAAGCTGATATGAATTTCCGGCAACAGTAATTGCTTTTTCCTGCATAGCTTCAAGCAGGGCAGATTGTGTTTTAGGGGGTGTACGATTTATTTCATCAGCTAAAAGAATATTTGCAAAAACAGGTCCTTTAATAAATTTGAATTTTCGGTTTTCATCTAAAATTTCAGTACCGATAATATCCGAAGGCATTAAATCGGGTGTGAATTGAATGCGGCTGTATTTTAATCCCAGAACTTTTGAAATTGTATTTACCATCAATGTTTTTGCTAATCCCGGAACACCTACTAATAAAACATGTCCTTTGCTGAAAATGGAAATTAATGTGTTTTTTACTACTTCATCCTGTCCAACAATAGTTTTTGCAATTTCAGCTTTTAACAGTTCGTATTTTTCAACAAAGGCATCAATTGCTTCTACATCCGATTTGTACTGCATAAGAAATTTTTTTAAAGTTTGAAGTTTAGTAATATTAATTATTTGTCACTAATTAAGTTTAATAAAATACGATAAAATTAAGTTATTAATTTATTATAAAATATTAAAAAGCTGGAATAGTGGAATAAAGGATTGCCTTTAACACATTTACATTTATATACTAATGGTTATTAAACTGCTTAGTTACAATTATATAAGTCAATTAAAACCATTTATATTGAAAATCACAGTTTTTATATTCGTCAATAATTTTCACATAAGTTTTTTTTGCTTTATTTTTAATCCAATCACTAATTACTTTATAATTTTTTTCTTCCAAAGCCCAGTTTTGTATTTTGTCGTAATCTTCCCTTAAATTTGCTCTGTGTGGCATTGTTCTTATATTCAGATAAAGCAGGCGATAAGCATCTTTGCCATCCTCTGTTATAAAAGGTACCGGGTTTGATATTTCGTGAACTTTTAGTTTATCAATAACAAAGAAGACTTTGGGGTCTAACTGATCAGCTTCAAATTGTGTGGTTCCGGTTATGGGATTAATAAGTAAGCCACCATTAATTTTACCCGGATCATCAGAAAATTTAATTACCGCTTTTTCAAAAGTAATTGAATCATTCTCAATTAAAGTGGCAACGCTGTCAAGAAAATTTCTGGCATTCAACAGGTCAAGAGGCGATGGTTTTGTTTGTATCAGTATGTGTCGTACATTTATATATTCGCCCTTGCGTTCAATTAGTTGAAGAATATGGAATCCGGCTTCGGTTTCAACAATCTCTGAAACTTCACCTTTTTTTAAATTAAAAGCAACAGCTTCAAATTCGGGGTATAATTCACCTTTTTTTGATAAACCCACTTCTCCACCGGTTTTTGCAGAGCCCGGATCTTCTGAATATAAAATAGCAAGTGTGGAAAAACTTGCACCATTTAATATTCGTTGTCTAAAAGTATTTAATTTTTCTTTAACGATAAGTTTTTCGGAAACACTTATTGGCGGTTTCTTAACAATTTGCCCGATCTCATATTCTGTGTTAATTAAAGGCAGACTGTCTTTTGGAATTTTCCTGAAGAATGATTTTACATCAGATGGAGTTATATTTGTATTTTGAGTTATTTCCTGTTGAATGGTCTCTGAGAGCATTTGGTCTTTGACCAATTCGCGCATTTCGTCTTTAATCTCAAGGATAGTTTTATCATAAAATTTTTCTAATTTTTCTTGAGATCCGAATTGGGCAACGTAATAGCGTATTCTTTGATCCATTGATTGCTCCACCTGGCTGTCAGAGACTTCTGTGCTGTCAATTTGCGCCTGATTGAGTAAAAGTTTTTGAAAAAGTAAATTTTCAAGTATCTGGCACTTTACGGTTGAAGCACTGCCACGTATGTCTTCCTGCGTGCGATACTGAAAATACTGCCCTTCAATATCTGATGATAAAATAATATTTTTACCAACAATAGCAATTACCTGATCAATAACCTTTTCCTGAGAAAAAACGTAATTAATATTCAATAAAAAAAATAATCCGGTAAATATAAAAATATGCTTGATTGAGTAAGGGAATAATTTTTTCATCCGGTTGATTTATTTGTAATTTGGTCCTGAAAACTTTCGGGATGTAATTTGTAATTTTTAATATTTATTTAAATTCTTGCACATTATAGACGGATTAATTAAATTTATAATTAATATAACTTAATTGAAAGAAATATATTATTAATAAATCTCAAATTTGTTGTTTTTCAAAGCATAATTAAAAATTTCGTTTTCCATATTTTTAATTAATTCCATTTTACGTTTATTTAAAATTATACTCCTGATATTTTCTTTTTCAATGCTAAGCGGCGAAATACTTTCCTTTATCTTAAAATCAATGAAATTAATTAAATAGAGATATGGAGTATCTGAAATTTCAATAAACCTGTTATTTTTTAGAAAAATTTCCTGATTATAAGTTTTTATCGGAATATTCTTTGTCAGATTGTTGAAAAGAACCCATGTTTCGTTATCCAGGAAATACTCTTCTGCAACCATCTCGCAATATATTGCCAGTGAATCCTTATCTTCAGCAATATCGGATATTAAAAAGTTTTTAATTTTATCAACAAAAGGAGAATCAATATCCAGCTTAACAAAATTAATTTTTACAATATCATCTTTAAGTTCAAAGTTGTTTTTATTTTTTTCGTAATAATCTTCAATTTCTTCATTCGTAACAACAGTGTCTAATTTTTGCTTAATTAAATTTGATTCGTATTGATAAATAATTAACGAATTTCTGTAAGTTTCAAGTTGTTTGCTGAAATCCTTTTGTTCATCAGTTAGGTTTTTTTCAGCCTGGTAAACAATTAAATTTTGACGTATCCAGTTATTGATGAAATTTTTTGTAATTAATAAACTATCCCTAATTGATGTTCCGGGAGGTACTATACCGTCTAATTCCGATTTATATAAGTCTTCATCGTAAACCCTTGCAATGACATCATCCGAATCGTTGTCCGGTCCTCTTGTGCAGGCAAAAATAAAAACCAATAATAATAAAAATATCTTTTTCAAAGTTGGTTTTTAGTTATTGATTAACTCTAAAACATTTTCATTAATAATAACAGGATATTTCTTTTTAAGTGATTTTATCCATTCTTTTTCAAGATATGTTTGATAATCAGCTGTTATTAAACCTTTTGCTTCATCCAATGATTTTGGTTCCGGTTTTATTAGCTGATATACATAAACAAATGTAACTGAATTATCTATGTCCGATTTAAAATTATCGCTTATCCCTTCTTCCCAATTGATATTGTCGGTAAAATAGTTATCACCTTTAGAAAAAATATCTGTTTCTACGTTTATGTTTATAACCGAATCATTATTGTATTTGTTCAGGATATCATCGGGAGATAAGCATTTAAATGTTTTGTAAGAACCATCGAAAGAAAAAGTAATAGAATCATTCGTAAAGAGGCGTGAATATTTATAGATTTGCTGACGTAATTCCTCAGTAATTTCAGGTTCTTTTACAGTATATATTGAAGCATTTAATCGTTTATCCCACATATAATTATTTTTATTTTTTTTATAAAAAGCGTTTAATCCGGCAGTATCTTTAATGGCTTTTGACCATACTTTTTGATCGGTTAGCTCAAACAATAAAATTCCATCCCTGTATTCTTTCATTAATAATTTAAAGTCAGGGTATTTTTCTTCCAGATGGGAATCAAAATAGTCAATACATGATTTATTGACAAAATTATTATAAGCGTTATTAAAATAAACCTCAACAGTTTCCGTATGTTTACCTTTTTGATTTGCTGCAAGATATTTTGCAAAATCAAATTGTGTAAATATATTTTTTTCTAATTTGAATAAAGGTTTATTTAAATTTATTGCTTTTTCAACATCCCACGTATTAACTAAAATAGTTGAATCTACAACTGCAAGAAGTTCAATTTTGGCTTTTGGATATTCTTTAAATATATATTCTTTTTTGATTTTATTAATTATTGACTCCTTACTTTTATATGAGCGTGCATCTTTAACCAAACGTTGATTTAAAGCATTTTTTTCTTCATCAAAAGTTCCGGGTTTTTTCTTATTGACCAGTTTAAGTATATGCCATCCATAAGAAGTTAAAATTGGTTCGGAAATTTCATCCGGTTCAGTCAAATCGGAAATTGCAACAATAAATTCAGGCACCATACGGTTAACTCCGAATTTTGTCAACACACCTCCCTTTTCAACCGAACCTTTATCTTCGGAATATTTTTTTACCATGTCTTCAAAACTTGTACCGTCAAGAAGCTCTTTATAAATTTCATCTATTTTGTTTTTCGTATTTAAAGAATCTTCGGGAGAGGCATCTTTTGGCATTGCAATATAAATATGTGCAACCTCAGCTATACCCATTGCTTCTTTAATGTCAGTAATTTTAATAAGATGATACCCGTATTTTGTTCGTACTATGTCTGATACTTCGCCAAGATTAGTGTTATATGATCTTTCTTCAAACGGGTAAAGCATATCAAAAACCGTAAAATAACCTAAATCACCGCCATTACCTTTTCTGAAAGGCCGTTGACCCGGTATAGCCTCCATATCCTTTGCTGTTGGGTCATCTGATAATTCAATTGCCAATTCCCTGAAATCTTCACCGTTTGAAAGTCGTTCTTCTACTTCCAGAATTTTGTTATAAGCTTCAAGAGTATCAGCAGGAGTAGCATTTTGATCAATTTTTATCAGAATATGGCTTGCCCTGATGTCAATAAGTTTTCTTTGATATGCTTCTTTAAGCAGTTCTTCGGTAACTTCTTCGTCAATAAAATATGGTTGTGCAAGCTGTTGGCGGTAGCCTTTTAATTCGTCTATAAAAGCCCTAACCGTATCTAAACCAATATCTTCGGCTTCTTTTACCTTTAATTTAAAATTAATATATAGGTCAAGATAATCTTCAAGTGATTTTTTGTCAAGTACTTCGCCTTTAACATTATTTTTTTGATAAACATTCATGAATTCGGCAACAGTAACTTTATCACCACCGATTGTAATTAATACTTTATTATCGTCTTGTTGGGCATATGTGTTTTGTAACAATCCTAACACAACAAAAAGCATAACCATTCTGAAGATACTTTTATTTCCCTTTAGTTGTAATTTTCTTTTTTTTAACATTGTAGTTTTTGAATTTTAATTAAACATATATATTTAAAAATTAATTTTTATTTTATCTGCTGTAGTTTGGAGCTTCCCTTGTAATTGTAATATTATGCGGATGGCTTTCAATAATACTTGCAGCAGAGATTTTGATAAATTTAGCTTGTTGAAGTTTTTTGATTTTTGTGGCGCCTACATAACCCATTCCCGCTCTTAGTCCGCCTACCATCTGATGAATAACTTCTGAAAGCATACCTTTATAAGGCACTCTGCCTACGATACCTTCAGGTACTAATTTTTTAATATCATCTTCTGTATCCTGAAAATACCTGTCTTTTGAACCTTTTTGCATAGCTTCAATTGAACCCATGCCTCTGTAAGTTTTATATTTTCTACCTTCAAAAATTATTGTTTCTCCGGGAGATTCATCAACGCCGGCAAACAAAGACCCGATCATTATTGAATGAGCACCAGCAGCGATTGCTTTAACAATATCGCCGGTAAACCTGATACCTCCGTCGGCTATTACCGGTATTCCTGTGCCTTTAAGAGCCTGAGTTACATTATAAATTGCAGTTAACTGTGGTACGCCCACACCGGCGATTATTCTTGTTGTGCAGATTGAACCGGGTCCGATCCCAACCTTGATTGCGTCTGCTCCAACTTCTGCCAGGGCTTTTGCTGCTTCAGCAGAAGCAATATTTCCGATTACAAGATCAATACGTGAGAAATTCTTTTTAATATTTTTTGCAGTTTCAATAACAGCTTTTGTATAACCATGTGCAGTATCAATTACTATTGCATCAACACTTGAATTTACAAGTGCTGCAACACGGTCTAAGGTTTCTGATGCAGTTCCTACAGCGGCTGCTACACGTAAGCGTCCGCGATTGTCTTTATATGCATTCGGATGAGCTTTTATTTTTATTACATCTTTATATGTGATAAGCCCTACAAGGTGATTATTATCATCAACAACAGGAAGTTTTTCAATTCTGTATTTTTGAAGGATTTCAGCAGCCTGTTCAAAATTTATGAACTCCTTAGTCGTAATAAGGTTTTCTTTTGTCATGATTTCTGCAATAGGCTTTTCCGGTTTTTCTTCAAAACGTAAATCCCTGTTTGTAAGTATTCCGACAAGTTCGTTATTCTTGTTTACAACAGGAAACCCACTGATACTATATTCTTTCATAAGAGAAAAAGCATCTTTAACCAATGCATCTTCATTTAATGTAATAGGGTCAAGTATCATACCGCTTTCAGCACGTTTTACTTTTCTGACATGAGTAGCCTGTTCATCTATAGTCATGTTTTTATGAATAACACCTATTCCTCCTTCCTGGGCTATGGCAATAGCCATGGATGATTCGGTAACAGTGTCCATTGCTGCCGAAACAATAGGAATATTCAGCTTAATATTTCTTGAGAAAAGGGTACTTATATCAACATTTCGGGGGAATATATCCGAATATGAAGGTTCTAACAGAACATCATCAAAAGTAAGTCCCTCACCTAAAAAATTTTCGTTATTTAGTGACATGGTATTTTAATTTAAAATTCCTGCAAATGTATAAAAAATAGCTTATATTTCATCTTAAATTTTGTTAATAAAAATATATAATATAAAATGCTGCTAAATGGTTCAACTGTTTAAAAATAAAAATCCATGTGTATTTTATAATTAAATTGCTTATTTTTGCACTCGCAAATTTAAATATTAAATGGTAATAAAAACCCGTAAGACAAAATCACAAATATTAACTGATATAATAATTCACGGTATTCAGGAAAAAAAAGGAAAAAATATTGTAAGCCTGAATTTAACAAATATACCTAATGCAGTTTGTAATTTTTTTATTATATGTCATGGAACTTCAAAAGTTCAGGTTGAATCAATTGCGGATTCAGTGATTTATGAGGTAAAAAAAGTAAGCGGTGCAAATCCGTGGCATAAAGAAGGTTTTAAAAATGCGGAATGGATTTTGATAGATTATT
>JAUWKH010000283.1 GCA_030614305.1 Bacteroidota bacterium | reverse complement strand
GAAGCAAATATTTTTTTGTGGGTGAAATTTTGCCTTACAATAAATAAATTTGCATCAGTATATTTCATTACTAGAAATGCGTCGGTTACCAAACCTACCGGTGGAGTATCAATAATTATAAAATCATAGATCTCTTTAAGTTTATTGAACAATTCTGTTGTTTTTGATGATGCTATCAGCTCTGAAGGATTTGGCGGAACAGGTCCTGCCATAATTATATCCAGATTATTGATGGGAGATTTTTGAATAATATCCTCAAATTTACTTTTATTGATAAGGTAAGAGCTGATACCTTCTGTATTTGTTAAACCGAAATCCTGATAAATTTTTGGTTTACGAAGGTCAAATCCCATTAAAAGTGTTTTTTTGTCATATTGTGCAAAAATTGAAGCCAGGTTAATTGAAATAAAAGTTTTACCTGCGGCTACCATATCGGATGTAATCAGAATAACTTGTTTTTCCTTGCCTTTGGTTATATATTGAAGATTAGTCCTTATTGAGCGGAATGATTCGGATATTGAAGATTTAGGTGATTCGGCAACTACTATCTTACTTTCTTTTGCGCTGTGAATTATATGCCCGATTATTGGAAGATTTGTAATGCTTTCAACGTCTTTTCTTTCAATAATTTTGTCATTAAAATAATCTTTACCGAGAATATAAACAACAGGGACTACTAATCCGAGAATAATAGCGATTATGTAGTTCAGTCCTTTTTTTGGAAAAACAGGTTCTTGTCCTTCTTTTCTTGCTATGTCAATAATTTCGTTATCTGTTATATTGGAGGCTTTTGTAATTTGAGCTTCCGAACGCCTTTGCAAAAGATAAGTATAAATGGCATCACTAAGTTTAAACTTTCTTTCAATATTTATTAGATTTCGTTGGGTTTTCGGTAAGCGATTGATCTTGCCGGATAATTCTGAAATTCTTCTATTGATATCATTAATTGCAATAATAGATGTATTAACCATATTATTGATATTTTCAATAAGGGCTTTTTTTGTATTCTGAATTTGTTTATTAAGACTTAAAACCATTGGGTTTTTTTCAGTGGAAGTGAATAAAAGTTCCGTACGTGTATTATAAAACTGTGTTAATCCTGAAATTAATTGGTTTAAAACAGGGTCTTCTATTCCTATAGATGAAGGAACTACAAGGTCATCCACATTACTTTTATTTTGAAGATAATCCTTTAAATTATTATAATACATGGATTTGACTATTAGTACTGCTTTTTCATCTTCCAGTTCTTTCATGTATTCAAATACCTGCTGAGCCTGAAAATCAAGGTCCATTACAACATTTGCAGTACGGTAATCCTGCAGGTTTTGCTCGGTAAGTGTGAGAGAGTCAACAATTCCTTCAAGTTCGGAGTCAATAAAACTTATTGTGTTTATAGCTATCTGATTCTTTTTTTCCAATGCACGTTCAAGATAAACCATTGTTAACTTGTTTAAGAAATTAACGGATTTCTCAATATCACTTCCTTCTAATGAAATATCAAGAATTGAAGCCTCCCTGTTTATCGGTTCAATTACAAAATTGTTGTATTGTTTTATAAGACTTTCAATATCATTAAAACTAAAGTACAAATCTTTATTTTTATATTCTTCTTCGTTATAATTTGTATTCAAAAAGATTTTAAAGCTATAATACTGACTTTTTATTTGTTCACCGAATTCATAAGTTTTATCAAAATCCAGATTATCTATTTCATTATCCGATAATGTGTAATCTGTAAAATTATATAGTTCAATTTCTTCGCCCTTGGCTTCTATTTTAAAATTTTTATCTGATAAAATTGTAATAAAAAATTTCAGGTTTACCGGTTGTAAATGAGCAGTATCAATTATCACATCAAAAGGTGATTTATGGTATAATTCCTTAGTTATAAAATTTTCTTCGATATAATAAGAAATTTCAAAATCCAGTTCTTTTAAAGTCCTGTATGTAAGTGAGTATGATTGTAATATCCCTATTTCGTTTTCCAGGTTTTGTTGGTTTCCCATTAATCCGAAACCGATTAAAGATTGAGGGTCAGTCATTGACTTGTCTTCCTGTATCAAAACAGTTGTGTTTACTTTATAAATGGGCTCTGAATATTTATTAAATAAAAAAGCAATTATAAAAAAGATAAATATTGCCAAAGCAAAAAAGTACCAAAACCTGTAAAATTTATAGAATAAGGCTTTATAATCAATTGATTCTTCTTTGGGTATGTTGCTTATATTGTTTGTGTTGTCCATGTTTGTAATTTGTGTCAAATTGTGATATTAAATTATTATTTAAAGTAATTGATTAGCAGTAATGTTGTTGAAATTCCAGCAAATATCAGGGCATACGGGAAATTTGCAAAAGCAAATTGTTTGCCTTTTAAAGGTTCTATATAAATAATATCGTTAGGCATAAGATAATAATAATCGGATTCAAGGATTTTATCATCTGTCAGGTCCAGTTTATGAATTGTTGCGCCTTGTTTGGTTTGCCTTACCAGCAATATATGGTTTCTGTTTGCAAAATCCGTAAGGTCACCGGCAAATGCAAAAGCCTCAAAAATATTAATATCATCCTGATAAACCTTATACTCTCCCGGACGTCTTACTTCTCCAATCAATGTAATATTAAAATTAACAAGTTTAACAATTACCGTTGCTCCCCTTAGATATTCATTTAAAATTTTTTGTATTTCATTTTTTATTTGTTCAATAGTAAGGTTTTTAACATAAACATTTCCAACTATAGGGAAATCAATATAACCTTCATCGTTCACTGTATAGCTATTTAAGTATATTCCGGCATCATTATAATAATTACTGCTTCTAAAACTACTTTCCTTATTAAATATATCTGACGTTTTAACATCAAGACTTGAAATATTTATATAAAGATTATCTCCTGTCTGAATTTTATATTCAATCTTTTTTTCATTAATAAAATGTTTTTGAGCTTCGCTTTCACTTTTGTTTTGCAGGTATCTGATTTTTTTTTGTGGAACACATGAAGAAAATAAAAGTATAAAAACGATAAGTATAAAGCTTAATTTTGATAATAATAAAAGGTAATTTTTCATCAGAAATATGTTGG
>JAUWKH010000051.1 GCA_030614305.1 Bacteroidota bacterium | reverse complement strand
TAAAGATCATTGGAATTCTTGCTGCATTAATTGCATTTTATTTAACATTAAAAAAGAATAACAAGATCAAGGTTTATTCAAGATATTTAATTTTACCTGTTTTACTTTTTCTCGGAAACGGAATAACCGATGTCTTTTTAAAATATTCCGAACATAATTTTATCTCAAATGAAACAGTTTTATTCCTTGCAATAGTATTTACAATTTCTTTAATAATTTGTATTTGTATTTCAACAGGAAGATATTTTATATTCAAACAAAAAATACATATTAGAAATATAATCGGCGGGATAATTCTTGGTTTTTTGAATTTCGGCACAACATATTATCTGATAATGGCAATGGGTGTGTTTCAAAGCACAGTGCTGTTTCCGGTTCAAAATGTTGGAATAGTTGTTCTATCAGCTTTAGCAGGATTTATTATTTTCAGAGAAAAACTATCGGTTATCAACTGGACAGGAATTCTTTTATCAATCATTGCAATTTTATTGATTGCTTTTGCGTGAAATTTTTACTTTTAATATAAAGATTTTATCTTTACTTTAAAATTTACCTGAAAAAAATAGTATTTACAAAATAACAAATGGGTATTGATATTTCATTAAATGCTTTTTGAAGATACATACAAAACAATAGAAAATATTTCCGAAGGCTTATTCAAAGATCGAGGAAGTAAATTTATTGCCCATGCAATACCTGTAAATAACGAAAGTCAGGTCAAAGAACATTTGTCGGCTTTACGAATAAAATATCATGATGCACGCCATCATTGTTATGCATATCAATTGGGCTTTGACAAGTCCTCATACAGAATAAATGACGACGGTGAGCCCTCAGGCACTGCCGGAAAGCCAATCTTCGGGCAAATATTATCGCATGATCTTACAAATATCTTAATTGTTGTTGTCAGGTATTTCGGAGGCACAAAATTAGGTATAGGAGGATTAATCAATGCTTATAAAACATCTGCAAAAGATGCCTTAAACAATACAAAAATTATTGAAAAAACAATTAACGAAGTTTATGAAATTATCTATGATTATCCAATAATGAATACAGTAAAAAAAATTATTAAAGAAGAAAGCATCACGCAGACAAGTCAAAAATTTGATTTAAATTGCAAAATCATATTTTCAATAAGAAAAAACAATTCGTTAAGAATTTATGAAAAATTTAAAAAAATAAAAGGATTAAAAATCAATTATTTACACACGGAATAAAAATTATTTATTTTTTTTGTAAATCAGATAAATATTTTTATTATCTTCGCTCCTAAATACAACAAAAAAAATTAAAAATCAAGTGATATTTTATTTTTTTTCAACTATTTTCTTTGCATATTTGTTGAAAAAATATCAGTGCTTCTCTTAGGCTAGCGAATCTAAAAAATCTCGGAACATAAAGTTCTGAAAATTAACAAATAAATTTTTTATTTTTATTCAAATGATTCAATATCTTTAATATTACATTTTGCCAATGAAAATAAATTATGTTAAGATCTGGGAAAACTGTCTTATAGTTATTAAAGACAACATTCATCACCAGAGCTATAAAACATGGTTTGAGCCAATTGTTCCTGTAAGGCTTGAGAACAATATACTTACAATCCAGGTTCCAAGTCAGTTTTTTTATGAATGGTTAGAAGAGCATTATATTACTTTGTTGAAAAAGACAATTAAAAAAGAGTTAGGCTCCGATGGAAGATTAGAATACAGTATTATCATGGATAAATCTTTTGAAGATGATAATCCTTATACTATCAATATTCCAACAAGCAATATAAAAGCAATAAAAAATCCACCGGTTTCCATGCCAATAAATTTAAACAAAGGTAAATCAAAGGACATTCCAAATCCGTTTATCATTCCAGGATTAAAAAAGATTAAAGTTCAATCTCAGCTTGTTGAATCTTACTCATTTGATAATTTTATTGAAGGCGACTGTAACCGTTTAGCACGTTCTGCAGGTTATGCTGTGGCAGAAAGCCCGGGAAAAACGTCTTTTAACCCGTTATTTATTTACAGTAATGTTGGCTTAGGTAAAACCCATCTTGCACATGCAATTGGCATTCAGGTAAAAAATAATTTTCCAAATAAAACAGTATTATACTTATCAACCGAACAATTTATTGCACAATATATTGATTCGGTTAGAAATAATAACCAAAACGATTTTGTTCATTTTTACCAAATAATAGATGTACTGATTATAGATGATATTCAGTTTATTTCAGGTAAGGAAAAAACACAGGATATTTTCTTTCATATTTTTAATCATCTTCATCAGAAAAGCAAACAACTTATAATTACTGCCGATAAAGCACCAATTGAAATGAAAGGGATTGAACCCCGATTATTATCAAGGTTTAAATGGGGGTTGGCTGCCGATTTATTAGTTCCTGACCTTGAAACAAGAATTGCAATACTGCAAAAAAGATTATATAATGACGGAATTGAAATTCCTAATAATGTAATTGAATACCTTGCCTACAGCATAACAACTAATATAAGAGAACTGGAAGGCGCCTTAATATCAATACTTGCACAATCATCATTAAATAAAAAAGCAATTACTATTGACCTTGCTAAACAAATGATTGACAAGTTCGTTAAAAACACATCAAGGGAAATTTCTATTGACTTCATTCAAAAAGTTGTTTGCGATTATTTTAATATATCATTAGAAAATATAAATTCCAAAACAAGAAAAAGAGAAATCGTGCAGGCACGCCAACTTGCAATGTTCTTTTCAAAAAAGCATACTAATTCCTCTTTAGCTACAATTGGAGTTCATTGTGGCAATAAAGATCATGCAACTGTTTTACACGCATGCAAGACAGTTAACAACCTGGTTGAGACTGATAAACAATTTAGAATTTATGTTGAAGAATTAGATAAAAAAATTATTATCTAATATTTTTAATTATTTTCTTGCTTTATTCAGAAATTTTATTTACCTTTATTTTTTATTGGAAAATCTAATAAATATAGATAAATAATTATAAAACTAGTCTGAAAACATAATATAACTAATATTTTACTATGAAAATTTTATTTTTGAGTTTAGGTAATATTTGCCGATCTCCATTAGCTAAAGGACTTCTAAAAGACAAATTAAAAAAAAGAAATATTGATATAGTTATTGAATCAGCAGGATTTGAACCATACCGTATAAATGAAAAACCTGAAAAAGGAATTGTTGAAGTAGCTTCAAAACATGGTATTGATATTTCGAATAATATTGCCAGGCTTTTTACGTCTGAAGACTTTGACAAATTTGACAAAATTTATGTAATGGAATCAAAAAGTTATAATGAGGCTATGTACTTTACACGAAATGATGATGATAAGAATAAAATAGAATATATTTTAAGTGTCATTAAAGGTAAAAATAAACCAGTTCCAAATCCTTATTCTAGCGGAAAGAAAGGTCTTAACGAAGTATATGACATAATTGATGAAGCCTGCGAAAAAATTTCCGAATTATTATCTTAAACATTTTAATTCAATTATAATTGAAGTTCTATACTAATAAATTTCCCGATGCAAATGCTATTCTACAGTCTGCCAAAAGAATAAATAATTATACTCATCAAACACCTGTATTGACTTCTTTAAGCATTAACAAAATATTTAATGCCAAAATATTTTTTAAATGTGAAAATTTTCAAAAAGCCGGATCATTTAAATCAAGAGGTGCAATAAATGCGGTTTTTTCTCTTTCTGCAGAAAATTTAAAAAAAGGTGTTGCAACACATTCATCAGGTAATCACGCTCAGGCACTTGCAAGAGCAGCCAGTCTTAGAAAAACAAAAGCATATATTGTTATGCCTGAAAACTCGCCGGAAGTTAAAATATCGGCAGTTAAAAACTATGGAGGTATTATTACATTCTGCAAACCTAATCTTAAAGCAAGAGAAGAAACATTAATCAAAATTATTCAAGAAACCAATGCAACTGAAATCCATCCTTATAATGATTACAGGATAATTTCAGGTCAGGCGACAGTAGCAAAAGAAATTTTTAACGAAGTAAATAATCCCGATTTTATACTTACTCCCGTAGGAGGCGGCGGACTCTTAAGTGGAACAGCTTTATCAACTTACTTTTTTTCACCATCAACAAAAGTAATTGCAGCAGAACCAGAACAAGCCAATGATGCATATCTGTCATTTTACCAGAATAAATTTATACCATCAATAAATCCAAATACTATTGCCGACGGTCTGCTTACTTCTCTTGGAACACTCACCTACCCTATAATCCGCAAATATGTTCACGGAATTGTTACTGTCAGAGAAAAATCAATTATTGAGTCAATGAAACTAATATGGGAAAGAATGAAAATAATCATTGAACCCTCTTCTGCAGTTCCTGTTGCTGCCTTACTTGAAAATAAATTTAATTATCATAGAAAAAATGTAGTTATAATATTATCCGGAGGAAACATTGACCTGAACAATCTTCCTTGGCAAAATAAATAAATAATGGACAAATTAAAAGGCAAACTATATTTAATCCCATCTTCATTAGGCAACAGCAAACTTAACAATATTATTCCTGAATATAATTCGATAATTATTAATCGGTTGGATGAATTTATTGTTGAAAACATAAGAACTGCCAGGCGTTTTTTAAAAAAAACAGGTTTTAAAAAATCTTTTGACAATATTACATTTCATATTCTTAACAAACACAGCGATCAAACCGAAATATCATCGTATTTAAACTCAACAGATAAAGGAAAAGATATCGGACTTCTTTCCGAAGCAGGTACACCATGTATTGCAGACCCCGGAGCCGAGATAGTTAAAATGGCTCATCAGAAAAACATCAGGATTATTCCTTTGGTTGGACCTTCTTCAATTCTTTTAGCTTTAATGGCTTCGGGTTTTAACGGACAAAATTTTGTGTTTCACGGTTATTTGCCTATTAAAAAACATCTTAAAATTAATAAAATCAAAACTCTTGAAAAAGAGGCACAACAAAAAGATCAAACCCAGATTTTTATTGAAACCCCTTATCGCAATAAACAACTTTTTGATTCAATAATTGAAACATGTAATAAAAAAACATTACTTTGTATTGCATGCGATATAACACTTAAAAATGAATTTATTATAACTAAAACTATTGCAGAATGGAGCAAAAATCCCCCTGATATTCACAAAAGGCCAACAGTTTTTCTTTTATATTAATGTAATATTTTCCTGTTTTAATCGTCTATAAAATTATTAAATCAAGTTTTCCGATGAACCCTTTGGATAAAATAAAAACCATATATTTGCATTTCAAAATTAATAACATTGAGTGAAATTGTTTTATCATTAAATAAAATTTCAAAACGTTTTGGGAGGATTAAAGCTGTTGATGAACTTAGTCTGGAAGTTGAGAAAGGAAATGTTTTCGGAATACTCGGTCCTAACGGAAGTGGTAAAACCACTACACTTGGGATAATTCTTGATGTCATCAATCCCGATAGCGGTTATTTCCAATGGTTTGGAAAAACTCCTACAAAATACGAACGGAAAAAAGTAGGTTCCATAATTGAATCACCTATCTTTTACCCCTACCTTTCTGCTGTTAGAAATCTTAAGATAATTGCGGATATTAAAGGCATTCCTTACAATGATATTGACAGAGTTATAAATATTGTTGATTTAATGGAGCGTAAAAACAGTAAGTTTAAAACATATTCTTTAGGTATGAAACAAAGGCTGGCTATTGCTGCTGCCCTTTTAGGTAATCCTCAGGCTCTTATTTTTGATGAACCTACAAATGGACTTGACCCTCAAGGAATTGCCGAAATCAGAGAATTAATACTTACTGTTGCTTCCGAAGGAATAACAATATTATTAGCAAGCCACTTATTGGATGAAGTGCAAAAAACCTGTACTCATGTTGCAATTTTAGAAAAAGGCAGGAAATTATCTTCCGGCAAAGTAGAGGATGTTTTAAACGAATCCGGCACCGTTGAAATATCATCAGAAAATTTGGAAGAACTTTATGTTACAATTAATAATTGTGATATTGTAAAATCCGTTATGCGACAGGGCGATAAATTAACAGTAAAACTTGATAAAAAAGCAAGCAGTACCGACTTAAATAATTTCCTTTTTAAAAAAGGAATCGTTTTATCTCATTTAACAATAAGAAAAAAAACACTGGAAAAATACTTTTTAGAACAACTTAATGAATAAGATGATAAACCTGCTTAAAATAGAATTAAAAAAAATAGTAACTAATAAAACATTCTGGGTGCTTACAGGTTTGTATGTTTTATTGTTAGGACTGGTATTTTTCGGTGTACAAAGTGTAATAAACGAAATATCAACCAATGCAAGCAAGACCTCACCTATTTCGATTCCAAAGGTTTCAATTTATAACTTTCCCGAAATCTGGCAAAACCTGACATATATTGCTGGCTTCTTTAAAATTTTCCTTGCTGTTGTAGTAATTATTTTTATCACTAATGAATTCTCATTCAAAACTATTCGCCAAAACATTATTACCGGAATGAGTCGCTTTGATTTTCTTTTATCCAAACTGCAATTTTTATTTTTACTAAGTTTTGGTGCTACATTATTCATAATAATAACCGGTTTAATATTAGGTTTTATCAACTCATCAAATATTTCAGTTACAATCATTTTCAGCAAGTTTGTATTTATTTTTGCCTATTTTCTTGAAGTTTTCAGTTTCCTTACATTTGCCCTTCTGATAGGTTTTTTAGTTAAAAAATCAGGTTTAGCAATAGGTTTATTATTACTTTATAATTATATTATTGAACCGATAATTGTTTACAAATTGCCTGATGGAATTGATGAATATATGCCTTTAAGGGCTATAAGCAATCTGATTGACATTCCTAATACGGCTTTAATGCAGCTTGTAGGGGTTAATTTCCGTGATTATATTGCATTTACTGATGTTGCCGTTTGTATTGGCTATACAGCATTATTTACTTTCCTTACTTATTTAATATTGAAAAAGAGAGATCTTTAATTAAATATTGTTTATCTTCGAACTATCATTTCAACAAATTCTTACTATGCAATTATCAAAAACAAATTTATTTTCTGCAAAGACTAAAAATCAATTTAACCTGTTTGTAATCTCCATGATTTTTATATTAACAATAAGTGGCTGTACAGAAAAAACATACAAGATGGTTTATCCCACTTTAAGTGATGGCAAATACGACAGCGAATTTCCATATAAAAATTGTTCGGGACAGTTGGAAGAAATATCAAAGTCAGTAAAAAAAATAAATAGCCTTGTGTTTTACAAAACATATTTTTTATCAGTAGAAAGTAAAATACAAAAAATAAACTTAACACCGGAGACTTTAGAAAATAATACAATTGGAACAGATGCTTCAAATGAATCTGTATCGGGAACAGCCACAGTAATATTTTATGACAAACAACGCATTGCATTACTTACATGTGCACATATAGTTGATTTCCCTGATACAATTTTTTCTTACTTTGAAAATAATAATCAAACTGATAAATATATTCAAACTATTTCCATAAAAATAAAACAACAAAATTTTATACAGGGAATTCCAAAAGGAGAAAATTTAGAAATTTTAGCAATGGATATCAAAAATGATCTTGTTATTTTAGGGAAAGCTGTTGATCAAACTTCCGAGCAGGTTCATGTATTTTCCTATCCTATTGGAAAATCAAAGAAACTTGAGTGGGGAAATTTTACATATATTATCGGCTATCCATTAGGTTTTCAGATGATAACAAGGGGCATTGTAAGTAACCCTGATAAAATCAAATCCGGTTCATTTTTAATTGACGCGGTCTTTAATAAAGGATTTAGCGGGGGAATTGTTTTAGCAATTAAAGATGGTGTTCCTAATTTTGAATTAGTTGGAATTGCAAAATCTGCTTCTGCCAATTACGAAAATTATTTGAAACCATCTAAAGACAGTCACGAATTTTTATACAATCCAAATACTCCTTATAAAGGCGAAACTTTTGTTCACCTGAGAAAGAATATTAATTACGGAGTAACTTATTCTATTTCAACAGAAACACTTTACAATTTTTACTATAAATTTAAAAAATCATTACTTGACAAGGGTTATAATCTTGATGATTTTTTTAATTAAATCTTTTAAATATTTTTTATTAAATAAAAATTCTTATATTTGACGCTTGTGAACTTTCTATATAAATCAGCATTCCGGCAAAATGAGAAATAAATTCAAAGTTGAAGAATTTGAAACTTTTGAAGATTTCAGAATATCTACCACCAAACGGATATTTGATGTTATTTTCTCGTCCATAATATTAATAATTCTCTCTCCGTTTCTTTTAATCATCGCTTTACTTATTTGCATTGATTCAAAAGGTCCGGTTATTTATGTTTCCAAAAGAGTAGGTACAGGTTACGACATTTTTAATTTTTACAAATTCCGCTCAATGTACTTAGGGTCGGATAAAAAAAGATCCGAACTATCCGAATTAAATCAATATTTAATTAATAAGCACAGTAAAGATACTTCCAGCAAACTAAAAGATACTTGTCCTGAATGTAAAAAATTAGGATATCCCTGTTCCCCTTTATTATTTATTGACGGTAATCAGATATGTGAAAATCTTTATCTTCAGAAAAAGAAATTACATTCAACGCAAACTACATTTTTTAAAGTTAAAAACGATCCAAGAGTAACAAAAATAGGTAAAATAATCAGAAGAACTAACTTTGATGAGTTTCCACAATTTATTAATGTACTTAAAGGTGATATGTCGATAGTTGGTAACCGCCCGCTACCATTATACGAAGCCGAAATGCTCACAACTGATCAATGGGCTCTCAGATTTTTAGCGCCTGCCGGAATTACAGGTTCATGGCAGATTAAATTAGGTGGGAAAAATATTTTATCGGAAGAAGAAAGGAAAAATCTTGATAATCAATATGCAATTAACTCCTCTTTCTGGGGTGATATTAAAATTATTTTTAAAACTATACCTGTCATTTTCCGCAAAAGTGATATGTAAAAATTAAGCCTATTCTGAATAAAAATCCTTAAAAATTATTTAGACTTCTTCAATGCATTTAGCCGTTTCAACAACGGTGGATGTGAATAATAAAAGAAAACATAAACAGGATGTGGTTTCAGGTTACTGAGATTATTTACAGACAATCTTTTTAAAGCTGCGATTAAAGCCTGAGCATTATAGTTCTCACCTGCAAACCTGT
>JAUWKH010000242.1 GCA_030614305.1 Bacteroidota bacterium | reverse complement strand
ATAAAATGAAAACAAGAATTGAAAAAGACACCATGGGAAATGTTGAAGTTCCTGCCGAAAAATATTGGGGTGCACAAACACAACGTTCAAAAAATAATTTTAAAATTGGTGAAGAGGGCTCTATGCCGATTGAAATCATCAAGGCATTTGCTTATTTAAAGAAAGCTGCCGCACTTACCAACTGCGAATTGGGAGTATTAGCTAAGGAAAAAGCAGATATTATTGCAGCAGTTTGTGATGAAATTCTGGAAGGCAAATTAGACGATAACTTTCCATTGGTAATCTGGCAAACCGGCTCAGGAACACAGTCAAATATGAACATGAATGAAGTTGTTGCTAACAGGGCTCATGTTTTAAAAGGTGGTAAATTAGGTGAAGGTGAAAAATTTGTCCACCCAAATGATGATGTAAATAAATCACAATCATCCAATGATACTTTCCCAACAGCCATGAGTATTGCTGCATATAAAACGATTGTTGAAACAACTATTCCCGGTGTTGAATTATTAAGAAATACTCTTGCAAAAAAAGTAGAAGATTTTAAGGATACTGTAAAAATCGGCAGAACACATTTGATGGATGCCACTCCTCTGACATTAGGACAGGAATTTTCAGGATATGTTTCCCAGCTTGACCATGGATTAAAAGCATTGAGATGTACACTTGATCATTTGCTGGAACTGGCTTTGGGCGGCACTGCTGTGGGAACCGGTATTAACACACCTCCGGGTTACTCCGAACTGGTTGCAGAGATAATTGCCAAACTTACTGGTTATCCGTTCATCACGGCAGAAAATAAATTTGAATCGCTTGCAGCCCACGATGCTATGGTTGAATCATCGGGTGCATTAAAAACTCTTGCTGTAAGTTTAATGAAAATTTCAAACGACATCCGTCTTTTAGGTTCAGGACCGAGATGCGGAATCGGAGAAATTTCTCTTCCCGCTAACGAACCAGGTTCATCAATTATGCCCGGAAAAGTAAACCCAACCCAATGCGAAGCATTAACAATGGTTTGCTGCCAGGTAATCGGTAATGATGTTGCAATTACTATTGGAGGAACTCACGGACATTTTCAATTGAATGTATTTAAACCTGTTATGATTTACAATTTACTGATGGCTGCCAGATTACTGGGTGATGCATGTGTTTCGTTCAACGATAATTGTGCAGCCGGAATTGAGGCCAATGAACAGGAAATAAAAAACAATCTTGAAAATTCATTGATGCTGGTAACAGCCCTTAATACTCATATAGGTTATGAAAATGCTGCTAAAATCGCTAAAAAAGCTCATACGGAAGGCACAACCTTGCGTGAAGCTGCAATTGATTTGGGCTTAGTTACTGATGAACAATTTACCGAATGGGTTGACCCGGGAAAAATGATATAAATCAATTGACTTAAGAAAGGGGCATTATGCCCTTTTCTTTTTTAAGGTCAAAATTTAAGTAAACATTAAAATATTAAATAATTAATGTTTGTATAGTTTTTTTTATTAATTTTGATGTTAAAATTTAAGTAAACATCAAAAAACGCAATTTTTAATGTCTGCTAAATCTGAAATATTATACCCTGTTAATCCCAACAGGGATATCCCATGGAATTCCTTACCCGCATTACCTATCAATGAATTTCTTTACAAAACGATTAAGATCATAGAACAGTTGGGAAAAGCCAAAGCAGCACTGGCAAGATTACAAGGTCGCAGTATTGCCATTCCAAATCAGGGATTGTTAATCAATACTATAAGTTTGCAAGAAGCAAAAGCATCAAGTGAAATTGAAAACATTTTAACTACACACGACGAATTATATAAAGCATATAGTAAAAAAAATGTAAATGAAACAAATGCTGCTACAAAAGAAGTTTTATATTATAGAGAGGCATTATGGAAAGGAATGGATTATATGCATGGGAAAAATGAATTTGATATTGACTACCTTACAAATATTTACAGGGAAATAAAACAAACAAATGACGGACTTAGACCGTATTATGCAAGAATATTTATTAAACAAGGCGGTAGCGGACCTAATGCAGGAAAGTCCATATATACACCTCCAAGAGGTGAAGGTATAGTTGAAAAAAAATTATTGAACCTACTGGAATTTATGAACAATGATAATAAATATTCAATAGACCATTTACTTAAAATGGCAATTGGTCACTTTCAATTTGAAGCTATTCATCCATTCAGGGATGGAAACGGAAGGACAGGAAGGATATTTAATATTCATTATTTAACTTATAAAGGTTTACTTGATTATCCTATCCTTTTTCTTAGTAAGTATATTATTGAAAACAAACAGGAATATTACAGGGGATTGACCGGGGTGATTCAAAGAGGTGATTGGAAAACATGGATTATGTATATGTTAAAAGCTGTTGAAGTAACTTCAAACATTACTTTTGACAAAATCAATGAAATTCTTGATTGTAAAGAAGATATTCAAAAAGTTATTGAAAAGAAAACAAATATTTCAAAACCAGATAAAATGATGCAGGTTTTGTTTACACAACCTTATTCACGCATAAAACATTTTACCGAATCAGGTATTTATGCCGAAAACACAGCCAGAAATTATTTAAACAAATTATGTGATATGGGGATTCTTGAAAAGAAGACCATTAACGGGCATCATTATTATCTGAATATTGATCTTTTTAGAATCCTAAGCGAATAATTTTTTATTTCAATGAAAATAATTTTTATTTGATTTATGCTTTTTTCAAAATCAATTTACAAACTTTCTTCCTTTATGTCATCAATCCATTTACCGATTTTTACCGGCTTAAAGGATTTTAGTTTCAGTAAAAGGGATTCGATATTATTTTCAACAATAAAATTATTCCTGTGTTCTTCTCTTACAAATCTTTCTTCTACCGCGTGGTCAAAAAATTTTAGGAGATTGTCAAAATAACCTTTAATGTTTAAAATACCTACCGGCTTATCGTGTATCCTAAGCTGGTTATAAGTCAGCATTTCAGCTAATTCGTCAAAAGTTCCCAAACCGCCCGGCAAAGCTATAAATGCATCGGATATTTCAGCCATAAGATTTTTTCTTTCCTGCATTGATCCTACAATGTGCATTTTAGTAAGCTTGTTGTGAGCTACTTCTTTTTCAATAAGGCTTTTTGGCATTACACCAATTACATTACCATCTGCTTTTAACATTGTATCAGCTAAAATTCTCATTAACCCAACATTGGCTCCGCCGTATATCAAAGTAATTTTATTTTTTAAAAATATTTCACCCAGCTCTTTTGCTTTGGTTTTGTAAATCTCTCTTTTGCCCATGCTTGAGCCACAGAACACACAAATATTTTTCATTTTTCTATACTTAATTAAATAATTATTTTTTTATAAACCTAACCCAGATAAACTGGAAGATAAAAGACAAAAGTAAAAAGATAAAAGTTGAACAAACCATTATTCTTCTGTATAATTTAGTAATGCGAATCAAGGGTTGAAATAGTTTTTTTTAACACAAAGGATGCACAAACCTGCCTGCCGCAGGCAGGGGATATCACAAAGGCACTCTAAGTACTAGAGAATTATCCGTT
>JAUWKH010000172.1 GCA_030614305.1 Bacteroidota bacterium | reverse complement strand
CAGGCAATTACATTATGCCTGACATTACCGGCTATTGATTTTTTACTAAAAAGAAAAATCTTAAGCAAACGAGTCATTATTGAAAAAATACCATTTTTTATTATTGCGATAATTTTTGGATTTATTGCCCGGCTGGCACAACAATCATTCTGGATTAACCTGAGTGAAACAGGATATTCGTTTTTTGAAAGAATTATTTTCGCGGGTCATGCATTTATTCAATATATAATAAAGTTGATCGTTCCAATAAATCTTTCGGCATTTTATCCATATCCCGTTAAAGCCGGTGAAATCATTCCTTTTCAATACTATCTTTATATTATTCCTGTAATTGCAATTATTATTGTTCTGGTATTTAGTATCAGGCGTTCAAGACCAATAGCTTTTGGAATATTGTTTTTTATTATCAATATATTTTTTGTTTTGAAAATTTTCAATATTCCTTATGGAAATTATTTTATGGCAGACCGTTACATTTATCTCTCATCAGTCGGAATATTTATGATAGCAGGTATTGGCTGCAATAATCTTTTAAAAAGAGGAAAAATCACAAAAATAATCACTTGTATAATTTTTACTGCATATATAATTTTTCTAAGTTTATTAACATACCAGCAAAATAAAACCTGGAAAAGCAGCATAACTTTATGGAGTAATGTTATTGAGCAATTTCCCGAAGCGACAATGGCATGGAACGACCGTGGTAATGCTAAAGCCAATTCAGGAGACCTTTCAGGTGCAATTTCGGATTTTAATCAAGCAATAAAATCAGACCCTAAAAATCCGGTATCTTATAATAACAGGGGCAATGCCAAAGGAAAATCCGGAGATTATCAGGGAGCTATCAACGATTTTAACAAAGCTATTGAATTGAATGCTGATTATGCTGATGCCTTTAATAATCGTGGTTTAGCCAATACCAATCTTGGATATTTTGATATGGCAATAAGCGACTTTAACACAGCTATCAAAATTAAACCTGAATTTGTTATTGCTATCAATAACAGGGGAACTGCTTACAGGAAATCAGGTAATCCTGATAAAGCCATTATTGATTTCAACAAAGCTATTTTATTGAATCCGGATTTTGCACAAGCTTATGCCAACCGCGGTAATACCAAATGTGATTTGGGTAAGTTTGAAAGTGCAATTCAGGATTTTAATACATGCCTGAAACTCGGACTAAAACATCATACTATTTATTTTAAACGCGGGTTTGCAAAATATAATTTAAAAGATTTTAAAGGTGCCGTTCAGGATTTTGATAAATCAATTAAAATCAATAAAAATTACCCTGACTCTTATACTTACCGGGGATTTGCCAATTATAATCTTGGAAATTATTTAAAAGCAATTGACGATTTGAATATTTCAATAATAAAAAGTCCTGATTTTGCATTATCTTATGCTATAAGGGGATTGGCAAAAATTAAAACCGGACAGAACAATCAAGCTTGTGTTGATTTGCAAAAAGCTGCTGACCTCGGCTTAGAAGCCGCCTTAAAGGAGATTGAGAAATATTGTAGGAAAAATCATTAAAATAAAATCAGAAATGTTTACTCCGAATAATTATCAGTTTCCATGTAAAAATATAGGAAATAGGGGAAACAAGGGAATACCTTTATACTTTATACCCCTAATTGATTTATAAATATTTATATCCCGAACTCACGTTAACTTATAACTTAGCGGAGCGGAGCTTCAAACAAATTAGCTTAAGTGATGGTTAATAGAAAGTCGGCAGTCAGCAGTCGGCATTTGATAGTCGGTAGTATGCGATTAATAGACTGAGGACTGAAGACTGAGTCTTCAAAAACACAACCCTGATTTCATTTCAGATTTTTGGTTTCCATGAAATTTCTTCCACATTAAAATCTTTTGCAAATTTCCGTGCAAGAACAAATAAATAATCGGATAATCTGTTAAGGTATTTGATAATTAATTCATCAACAGGGAAAGATTCGGCTAATTTCACTGTAATACGTTCAGCCCTCCGGCAAATACATCTGGCAATATGACAAAAAGATATTACAGTATTTCCTCCCGGTAAAATAAAAGATTTTTGTTCCGGCAAAAGCTTGTTTATTTTATCAATATTTTTTTCAAGTAAATTTATATCTTCTTCAAAAATACGGAGAGGTTTTTTTATTTGTTTTTTTTCGGTATCAGTAGCTAAAACCGAACCAATTGTTAAAAGTTGTTCCTGGATTTTAATTAAAATTTCTTTTGTAAACTTATCAATTTCCTGATCCCTGATCAATCCGATGTATGAGTTCAATTCATCCACTGTTCCATAAGCTTCAATACGGGAGTGATACTTGGGCAATCTTGTTCCACCGATCAGAGATGTTTCACCTTTATCGCCTGTTTTTATGTAAATTTTTGGGTTTGAACTCATAATCAATTGAATTAGTTACTTCACAACTTCTTCCCCAACATAATCAGCCATGGTTTTAACATCTTTATTTATTTCATCCGATTCCACCATTCCATCAATCAGGCGGATAATTCTATGGGCATGGCGTGCAATTGTTTCTTCGTGTGTTACAACTATAATTGTATTTCCCGCTTTATGAATCTGCTCTAACAAACCCATAATTTCTATTGATGTTTTTGAGTCAAGATTACCGGTTGGCTCATCAGCAAGTATGATAGAAGGATGATTTACCAAAGCTCTTGCAACCGCAACCCTTTGCCTCTGTCCACCGGATAATTCGTTTGGTTTGTGCAGAATCCTGTCGGACAGGCTTACATCTTCCAAAACTTCTTCGGCCCTTTTAATTCTTTTGCTTTTATTATATCCGGCATATATCAATGGCAACATGACGTTTTCCAGGGCCGTTGAACGGGGCAGCAAATTAAAAGTTTGAAATATAAAACCTATTTCTTTATTTCTGATCTCCGCTAATTCATTATCATCCATCCTGCTAACATCATTACTATTTAGAAAATATTGTCCTGAAGTCGGTGTATCAAGGCAGCCGAGTAAATTCATTAAGGTTGATTTGCCTGAACCTGAAGGTCCCATCAAAGCAACAAATTCATTTTTATTTATAGTTAATGTAATTGATCTTAATGCACGAACAACTTCTGTTCCTACTGTAAAATGCCTTGAAATTTCATTTAATCTTATTACTTCTTCTTTCATAATATATATTTATTTACTTGCAAATTTAATAAGTTTCTTTAAAACTTAATAATAAAATCCTGTTTGCTTAATTCCTTTTTAAAAAACACAAAGCCTATAAAAAAGATATCAATGCTTACACTTACTTTTGGATTATTCTTAATATGATCCCATGCTTCCTCCATTCCTTTTGACCAGTGTATATCATCAAAAACAAAAATGGAATTATTATTTGAAAGAGGCAAACATTGCTCAAAATATTTTATTGTTGGTTCTTTTCTGTGGTTTCCGTCAATAAAAACATAATCCAATGTGTCAAATTTTTTCAGCACTTTGGGTAATGTTGTATTAAAATTACCAATCACAAGCTTAATATTTCTAAGTTTTAATGTATTAAAATTCTTTTGTGCTTTATCTGCAGTATTTGCACAACCTTCAATAGTAATAATTTTACTTTCTGGTGAAGCTAAGTATTGATAAATTGTACTTAACCCGAAAGATGTTCCCAGTTCTAAAATTGACTTTGGTTTAAAATATTTAATTATCCTAAATAATAGTTGTGAATATTTAGGTGATTGCCCTGTTTGTTTAACTATATGTTTTATTTTTTTTATACTTGTTGAATACGGATGTGATTTTGCTCTTGCTCCAAAATCACATATTTCAAGCGGATTATTATTGCTTAATAGTCCCTTTCTAATCGTTTCAACCTTATCGTATGCTTCATATTCCTGTTTGTCTTCAAAAACTTTAGTAATCAATTCATAAACAAATGGCGAATGAATTTTAAATTTGGTTTTCGCAGTGCGTAAATATTTTAGATATCGTATTAAAAATTTTATTTTCTTCACTCTTGTAGTTTTACCGGTTCAAATGTAATAAAATAGTAATTAATTAAATGCAACTTTATTTATATAAAAAACAGTTCGTTTATTCAGTTTGGGTAAAGAATTATTTTTTATTTCCTGATTGCCGTAGCAAATAAAATAATTATCATACCAATGAATCATATTACTGTTTTTATCATCAATTATATTATCTTTCGGATACATTAAATCAATTTCAGAATACTCCCTATCGCCAACTACTTCACCGTTCTCAAAAATTTTTGAGGCAATTTTACCTTCACTGTTATATGCGAGTATCATATCATTTCTATCAAAATAAAAAATAATATGCTTTTTTAAGTAAAAAGTTAAAATATTCCAAATTTCAAAACCATTATCCCATAATAAATTACCTTCATCATCAAAACCTGCAATTATTGCATTAAAAAATTTATATCCGTCAAAAACAGTATAGCTTTGAGGCATCGGGCGGCCATAATAATCATAAACCATATTGGTTACTGTGTGATATTCAGGATAGTATGCTTCGGATAACAAAATATATTTCCCATCATATTGAATAATATCATGTAATAACAAACGGTAATTCAATGAATAATCTTTACTTGCTATTTTTTTCTTTTCAGCTTTCTTCTTAATCTTGTATATCTCCCT
>JAUWKH010000146.1 GCA_030614305.1 Bacteroidota bacterium | reverse complement strand
TTTCAAGCATAAATTTTAAAAAAGTATCAAAAGAAAGTATTTTTTCACATATTCCATTTTTAAAAGAAAAATTTGATGAGATAAAATATGCTGATAACAAGAAGAATGAAACAAATTGGATAATGGGCGAATTAAGTGAAATTGCAATCGGTAATATTGACTTAAAGGAATTATCCGAAAAAATTGAAAATACCAGATAAAGATAAATCATAAAAAAACTGATAATAACATAGCATAGCTATAAACAAATTATCTTAAGTGATAAGTTAATAAAAAGTCGGCAGTCAGCAGTCAGCGGTCGGCATTCGGCTGAAGACTGGGGACTGAATAATTACAAACTATTTTAAACTTTATAAATCATATAAAATGAGCGAAGATTTTTTTCAGGGATATAAAGGAGATGCACTTAAAACTTTAAAAAAATATAATACAAGGGTTTGGGGGCTGGCAACTATTGAAACTACACGTGGAACTTTTAACGGAACAATTCTTCCGCGTGCTGAAAATGATGACGACAAGCATATTGTGATGAAAATTCCTACCGGTTACAATGTCGGAATTGATATTGAAACAATAAAAACAATGAAAGAAACCGGCTATAAAAAAGCCAGTTACAAAATTCCGGAAAAAGAATTTCCATTTACAGAGGGCTTGCCAAAAGTTAAATTATTCGGTACAGGCGGAACAATTGCTTCCCGTTTGGATTACAGAACAGGGGCTGTTATTCCTGCATTCTCTCCCGGCGAATTATACGGAGCTGTGCCGGAGCTTGCAGATATTTGTAACCTTGAAACAGAAAAAGTTTTCGCTGTTTTTAGTGAAAACATGGGACCTAAACAATACATTTCTTTGGCAAAAGCTATAGGAAAAGAAATTGAAAATGGAATTGACGGGATTGTGATAGGGCACGGAACAGATACCTTACATCACTCAGGAGCAGTACTTACTTTTATGGTGCAAAATTCTCCTGTGCCAATTGTTTTGGTAGGTTCACAACGTTCCTCCGACCGCCCAAGCTCAGATGCTGCATTAAATCTTATGCATGCTATGCATGCAGCCGGTCATTCTGATATTGCAGAAGTTATGGTTTGTATGTTCGGTCCTACATCAGATGAATATGGTTTGTTGCATAAAGGCACAAGAGTGAGGAAAATGCATTCTTCTTACCGTTCAACTTTCAGAACTATTGGTGATACTCCTATTGCAATGGTCAACAGAAAAAAAATTACTCCGATAAAAACCAATTATCATCATCGTCGTAAAGACAGGAATGTTAAAATTCTTCCATACTTCAGTGATAAAGTAACTATGTTGTATTATTATCCGGGCATGAAACCCGATATACTTGATAATATGGTTGATGCGGGATACAAAGGAATAATTATTGTCGGAACAGGACTTGGTCATGTAAACAAAGAATTATATCCGGCCATTGAACGGGCTCATGCAAAAGGTGTTCACATGTTCATGACTTTACAAACAATCTGGGGATATGTACACATGTTTGTTTATGACACAGGAAGGGATATGATGGCTAAAGGAATAATTCCTGCCGGAAACATGCTGCCCGAAGTTGCATTTATCAAATTGGGCTGGGTGCTGGGTCAGACCGACGACCCTGAGGAAGTAAAAAAGATGATGTTAACTCCAATTAATGATGAAATTACTGACAGGGAACCCTATAACGGTTACCTCGTTTATCAGGGCGGAATACCAGAAGTGGAGGAGTTTATCAGGAAAGTGCATAAGTGATTAGTTGCTTATTCTGAACTTTTCTAACATGTTGTCTGAATTTTGTTATCCTGTATTTTGTTATTAAGTCATTCGTGGAGTTTATCCCGATTTTTCGGGGTTGTTTTTTAAATACAATAAATGATTACAAATGACAATTTAATGGTCCCAAAAGCTTCGGGTCTGACCAATTCTTAAATTCAAATTTCTAATTTTTTCCTTTAAAGATTTAAATAAACTCTGTCAGCTTACCGGTTTAATTTTATCTAAAATATCTTTGATTTTATATTTTACAATTCCTGAGCGGGAATCCGACATAGCATATGGAAGGACTAAATAATCATTATGAATTATACCTCCGCATGAATATACTACGTTAGGAACATATCCGTTTCTTTCTTTTTCTTCGGGTATTAAGATAGGATTTTCAATTTCGCCGATAATTTTTGTCGGGTCTTCAATATCTAATAATATTGCACCTATTGCATAAATTCTAACGGGTCCAACGCCATGGGTTAATAATAACCATCCTTTTTCTGTTTTTAAAGGCGAACCGCTATTCCCGACCTGCATAAATTCCCAGGGATATTTTGGCTCTCTAAGCAATTTTGGATTTTCCCAGTAATGAATGTTATCAGAAAACATAATAAACATATTCTCACTATCATTTCGTGATATCAGGGCATATTTGCCGTTAATTTTTTCAGGAAATAATGCCATACCTTTGTTTTGCGACCCAGCACCTAATAATGTTGAAATTCTGAATCTGTAAAAATCTCTTGTTTCAATCAATTGTGGCAAAATACTGAAACCATTGTATGCTGTGTAGGTAGCATAATATTTTTTTGAACCGTCTTCTTCTGTGAAATATACGAAACGGGCATCTTCTATAGCTTTAATATCTGTTGTTGATCTTGGGAAAATTACTCTTTCTGTCAAATGGATGTTACTATTGAATTCCATTTCGTAATTTGACCTTTCAAGCCAATACAATGTTTCTATTGCCCGGTCATGATCTATAGTCTGTGGGTTTTCTTTTCTGAATTTTTTTATGCTTTTATCTAACTCATCAAAAGTGAATTCATCTAACAGGTCATCTAATATTTTCTTAACAATTTCATATTTCCCAAGGTCCTGAAGTTTTAAAATAAAATCCTTTTTAAAATATGTTGCATCCGGAATAACTTTAGCCATTTCAACGAGATGACTGTTTTCATCCATTTTAATATCTCCGTTTTTGTTAAGAATACCGCCCCTGAAAACTATTGATGACATGTGCCCTTCACCTACTGCTCTGAAACTGATGATTGCTCTTAATTCACCTTCATCTAAATTTCCCTGATTAGGATGTGGAACGATTGAAGGATTAAACAAGGCAGCAGATTCAATAGAATATTCAAGGGTAAAATATGAACCAATAAGCAATTTTTTATATAATGGCAGATCATAATAAATAGTAACATCAAGCTGGCTGTTAATTTTGTCGAAATTATCCTTGAAAATTCTTTGAATATTCATGTGCCTGTGCTCAAAGTTATTAATAACATTCTCAAGCATGTTTTTAATCTCAGAATCGCTTAAGTTCAAAATTCTTTCAAATACTTTATAAATTCTAAACTTTTCTAATCCGAAAAGTTTTGTGATAACTCTTGATTCATCCGGGTCAAAATTCAATTTTTGACGGATAGCTTTAACAGGGCATTTTTTGTAATCCATTTTATTTTACAGATTTAATTTTTTCCGGGTAAAGATATAAATTTATTCTATAATGTGGGATAAAATGCAAAGTCAATATGATTAATATGTGTTTTTTGAGAAGTAATAATAATAGAAACTATATCGAAGCGTGCTTCAAGATCAATATCTTTTTTTATAATATAGGCATGAGCAGCTCGTATTAAAAAACTTTGTTTCTTTTTATTAACTGCGAATTCAGGTTCTACAAAATAATTTGAACTTCTGGTTTTTACTTCAACAATAACGAGATAATCATTGTCAATAGCAATAATATCAATTTCATCTTTACCAAACCTCCAGTTTGTTTCAATTATTTTGTATCCTTTTTTTCTTAAAAAATTTCTTGCAAGCTCTTCGCCTTTTTCTCCTAATTCATTATGTTCAGCCATATAGCGAAATAGTTATTAATTATGGGCGTTGGGTTTGTTGTTAAAAGTTACTATTTATATGTTATTAGATTATAAAGTTTAAGATTTATATTTAAAGTATTCTGTTTCTTTTGATCTCAGAACAAGGATTAACGATTAGCGATTTTTGATTTATATTTTCCATATTCTTTTGTGCAGTTTCTACGCTTTTTACGAATATTGATATTAATTCATTCAAATTTATTCATCAGTTTTTTTACTTCGTAAATCTAAAATCGTTAATCCTTGTTCTTAAATCTATTTCTGTTTTTTTATCTTGACTTGCATATAACGTATAACATTTAACTACATTACCTGTCAAAATACTGAATCAGCCACTTAAAATTTAACCTCGACATTTTCATCAACGTTAAATTTAATTCCCCTTCCCAATATTAATACCCGATTATCATTTTTGTGACCGGCTGGAAAATCAAAACAAACAGGATAGCTATATTCCTCAATGGTTTCAGCAATAATTTTATTTGCTGTTTTTCCGAAAGGTATTTTATTATCATTCATTTCACTCATTCCTCCAACAATCAAACCTGCCAGATTATTTAATTTACCGGCTCTTTTAAGATTCATCATCATACGGTCAATATGATAAAGATATTCATCTAAATCTTCAATAAAGAGAATTTTGCCATTTGTATTAATATCTGATTTGGTTCCAATCAAACTATATAACATTGACAAATTACCTCCAACTAATATTCCTTCTGCTTTTCCTTTTCGCGAAAGAGATGAGGTTTTTAATGAATAAGTGATTTTTTCACCGAATAATGCTTTTCTAAATGATTCTAAAGATTCTGCGGTAAATTTATTATCAGAAATATTTAACGGCATAGTTGAATGCAGGGTTTCTATTCCGAAGTTTGAATGAATATGTGAATGCAGCACTGTAACATCGCTGTAGCCGGCAATCCATTTTGGCTTTTTAATGAAATTTGAAAAATTCAGCTTATCAATAATTCTAACTGTTCCATAGCCACCTCTGGCACAGATAATGGCTTTTACGGAATTTTCATCTAACATTTGTTGTAAGTCGGCAGTTCTTTGTTCATCTGTTCCTGCAAATTGGTTGTATTCTTCAAATAAATGTTTTCCTAAAACTACTTCTAATCCCCATTCTTTAAATATTTTGACTGCGGGATATATTTCTTCTTTCGAGATTCTACGTGCAGTTGAGACAATTCCAATTTTATTGCCTTTTTTTATATAGCTGGGAGTTTTCATTTAGAAACAAATATTTAACTTTGCCGAAATTACGAGAAATATTTCAAATATGAAAAACACCAAAGAAAAATTTAAAAGATATACAGTTACATCTGCTTTACCTTATGCTAACGGACCTCTCCATATCGGACATTT
>JAUWKH010000141.1 GCA_030614305.1 Bacteroidota bacterium | reverse complement strand
CCATGCTTTTTCGGGTAAATTTTAGCAAGTTGGGCTAAAATAAACTACCGGTTTTCTTGTATTGATTTACGGCTTATGGATTTTTGTGCTTCAGTACTTTCATTTGTATCATTTTCAGTTAAATCCTGATAGCCTTCTCTTTTGGATACTTCACCAAATACAGCAGCTTCTTCGTCTCTCACTTCTACATTAGCATCTTCGGACTGAACAGAGATAGTTTGTTCTGTGTTGGTCTTATTAGAGGTTTCATTGTCAATTTTATTGTTGTCAATAACAGCAATACTTGGAGCAATAACAAGAGCTACAACTGCCATTAACTTGATTAGTATATTCAATGACGGGCCTGATGTATCTTTAAAAGGGTCACCGACAGTATCGCCAACAACAGCAGCTTTGTGAGGGTCAGAGCCTTTTGTGTATTTAATACCGTCAAATTCAACTCCTTCTTCTATCATTTTTTTTGCATTATCCCATGCTCCACCTGCATTCGACTGAAAAATTGCCATTAAAACACCAACTACTGTTACGCCTGCAAGCAAACCTCCAAGCATTTCCGGTCCACCGAAAAAACCAAATAGCACAGGAACAGATATTGCCAAAATACCCGGCAATATCATTTTTTTTATTGAAGCATTAGTTGATATAGCTACACATTTTTGGTATTCAGGAACACCATCAGCTGCATCAAAGATTTTCTTTTCTTCTTCATTAGCTTTACTAATATCAGAATCATATTTCTTCATAATTTCGAGTGCAGCTTTTAAAGCAGGTATCTCTTTAAATTGTCTTCTTACTTCTTCTATCATTGCCATTGCAGCTTCACCAACTGCCTTCATTGCCATTGCAGAAAAAACAAAAGGAAGCATTCCTCCTATAAATAAACCTGCCATCACTTTTGGAGTAGAAATATCAATAGTAAAAATTCCGGCTTGTTGCATAAATGCAGAAAATAAAGCCAAAGCTGTTAAGGCAGCAGAAGCAATTGCAAAACCTTTTCCGATTGCTGCGGTTGTATTGCCAACAGCATCCAGTTTGTCAGTTCTTTGGCGAACTTCTTTTGGCAGTTCTGCCATCTCGGCAATACCACCGGCATTATCAGAAATAGGCCCATAAGCATCAACTGCAAGCTGTATTCCTGTATTTGCAAGCATACCAACCGCTGCAATAGCAATTCCGTATAATCCTGCAAAATAGTAAGAACCTAAAATAGCAAGAGCAATTAATAATATTGGTACTGCTGTTGACATCATACCGGTAGCCAAGCCTGAAATAATATTAGTGGCTGCACCCGTAAGAGATTGTCTGGCTATTTTTCTAACCGGAGGGTTTCCCATACCTGTATAATATTCAGTGATCTTACCAACTCCGAGTCCGGCAATAAGACCAATAATAGTTGCAATAAATACTCCTAATGAACTATAATCAAAATTATTAACAGTCCAGTTTGAAGGTAAAAACCATCTGATAATAAAGAAAGAGGCAATAACCATAATTCCGGCAGAAATGAATTGTCCTGTATTTAAAGCTTTTTGTGGATCTTGACCTTCTTTAACTCTTACGAAGAATGTACCAATGATTGATACTATTATTCCTGTTCCTGCTAACACTAAGGGCAAAATTACAGCTCCGAGACTGAAAAAACCCATAGCCTCAAAGCCGGTAACAAAGATTGCTCCTAAAACCATAGTTGCAACAATTGAACCTACAAACGATTCAAATAAGTCAGCGCCCATACCTGCAACGTCTCCTACATTGTCTCCAACATTGTCAGCAATTGTGGCAGGATTTAATGGATGATCTTCCGGGATGCCGGCTTCTACTTTCCCAACCAGGTCAGCACCAACATCAGCAGCTTTGGTATATATGCCACCGCCTACACGTGCAAATAATGCAATAGAGGAAGCTCCCAGTGAAAAGCCTGTAATAACATTAATAACTGTGGCTAATCCCCACTCAACACCTATTACATAATTATACAGCAGAAAAAGCAGACTTAAGCCTAAAACTCCAAGTGAAACAACACCCATGCCCATTACAGAACCTCCTGAAAATGCCACTTCCAGGGCTTTATTTAATGAAATACGTGCAGCATTTGTTGTTCTTACATTGGCTTTTGTAGCAACACGCATACCTATAAACCCTGCCAATCCTGATGTTAATGCACCAATCAGAAAAGATAGTGCAACAAATGCATTTGATTCTTCTTCACTACTACCTTTAAAAATGAGCAATAATGCAATAGCAATAACAAAAATTGCTAAGATTTTATATTCAGCTTTCAAAAAAGCCATTGCTCCATCGGAGATATTTTTGGCAATTGATGCCATTTTTTCACCACCAACTTCTTTCTTTTTTATCCAGTTTGTTTTCCAAAATGTAAATAATAACCCAATTATCGCTGTAGCCGGTAAATAATAAATTAAATTTTCCATATATTAAATAATTGATTAATAATTGATTAATAATTTGATTAAGATAATTTTTTATGACCGCAATAGTAGAAATAAATAATCTAATTACCAACATGTTTTTTAATTAAATATTTTTCATAAGTTAAAAATGAATAACTTAAATTATTTTGTGGGTCGCTTGTAATATCTTCCTGTTCAATCAGTTTCCAGTTATCAAAATTTACTTCAAAAAAAGTATCTGCCTCAAAATCTTTATAAACTCTGGTTAAATAAAATTTATTTGCAAAAGGTAAAAATTGTTTATAAATTGAAGCACCGCCAATAATGAAACTTTCTTCTGTTTCATTGCATAAATCCAGGGCTTCATCAATTGAATAAACTGTTATACATCCCTCAAATTTATCGTTTTTATCATCGGAAATTACAATATTTTTTCTGTTGGGCAACGGACCGTTTGGTAATGATTCATAAGTTTTTTTACCCATTATTACCTGATGTCCTTTTGTGATTTTTTTAAATCGTTTCAAGTCATTTGAGATGTACCATAAAAGTTTGTTATCCTTTCCAATGGCATTATTCTGAGCAATTGCAACAATTATTGATATTTTTTTCATTAATTTCTGAATTTATTAATATTGTGCCGTATAAAATTACAGAACTGTTAAACCGAAATCTTGCCTTTAATATGAGGATGGGCAACATAATCCACCAGTTCAAAATCTTCATATTTAAAATTAAAAATATTATTAACTTCAGGATTGATTTTTATGCCTGGTAGTTTGTATGGCTTACGTGTTAGCTGCAATTTCACCTGATCAATATGATTCAGATAAATATGAGCATCGCCGAAAGTGTGAACAAAGTCACCCGGTTTAAGGTTAGTTACCTGGGCTATCATCATTGTTAAAAGTGAATATGAAGCAATATTAAAAGGCACTCCAAGAAAAATGTCAGCACTTCGCTGATATAAATGGCAGGATAATTTTCCATCGGCAACATAAAACTGGAACAAAATATGGCATGGAGGCAAAGCCATTTTATCCAGTTCGCCAACATTCCATGCATTGATTATATGTCTTCTTGAATCCGGATTTGATTTTATTGATTCAATTAAATTAGTGATCTGGTCAATATGTTTGCCATTTGGTGTTGGCCACGACCGCCACTGGTAGCCGTAAATATGTCCCAAGTCGCCATTTTCATCTGCCCATTCATCCCAAATAGATACTTTATTATCATTAAGATATTTTATGTTTGTATCACCGGCTAAAAACCAAAGCAGCTCATAAATGATTGACCTTAAATGCAGTTTTTTGGTTGTCATCACAGGAAAACCTTTATTTAAATCAAATCTCATCTGGTAACCAAAAACACTGATAGTTCCGGTTCCTGTGCGGTCTTTTTTATCAACGCCGGTTTTTAAAACATGTTCTAATAAATCAAGATATTGTCTCATTATATTGATATTTATCCAATCAGCATTCCGACAATAGTTGCAGAAAACAAAGATGCGATTGTACCTGCCAGTAATGCTTTCATTCCATATTTTGAAAGCAACTTTCTTTGATTTGGGGCAAGCGAACCTATACCACCAACCTGAATGCCTATTGAAGCAAAATTTGCAAAACCGCAGAGCATATATGTTGCCATAATAATTGATTTTTGGTGTGCAAAGGCACCTGCTTCTTTAAGATCGGCAAGACTGATATATCCGATAAATTCGGTCATAATTATTTTTTCGCCGAGCAAACGCCCGACAAGCGTCATATCCTGGGCACTTACACCAATCAGCCACATTATTGGTGAAAAAATATATCCCAGAATAAATTGAAGCGAAAGTTTAGTGTACTGTCCACCTGTACCTTCTGCAATCATTGAGTTTAGTCCTGTCCACGCGCCAATTTTCATTGTAATAAAGTTGAACATTGCTATAAATGCTATGAATACCAGCAGCATTGCAGCAACAGTTACAGCTAATTTTATTCCCTCTAATGTTCCATTTGAGATAGAATCAAGCATATTACTACCAATCTTTTCTTTTGATATTTCTATAGCTTTTGAAACATCTTCGGTTTGAGGTACTAAAATTTTTGATGCAACAATAGCTCCGGGTGCGGCCATTATTGAAGCAGCTAATAAATGTTTTGCAAACAGCAAGCGTTGCACAGGGTCATCACCACCTAAAAAACTAATATAAACCGCAAGTACCCCTCCTGCAAGTGTAGCCATGCCTCCTGTCATTACAAGCAATATCTCCGACTTGTTCATTTTTGGGAGATATGCCTTTATCATGAGTGGAGATTCAGTTTGTCCTAAAAATATATTTCCTGCTACAGATAAGCTTTCAGCCCCTGATAATTTCATAGCTTTTGACATCAACCATGCAAGAACATAAACTATCTTTTGGATAACTTTTAAAAAATACAAAAGGCTCATTAATGCTGAAAAGAAAATAATTGTTGGTAATATCTGAGTTGCAAAATTTATAAGCGATGATTCTACTTTACCTGTTACCATTGATCTAAACAAAAAGTCACTGCCTGCTTTTGTAAAATCAAGAATAAGAACAAATATTTTTCCTGTAAATTCAAAAATTGCCTGAATAACTGGAATATGCAGAATCCCTATTGCAATAAGTACCTGTATACAAAGTCCGGTAATTACTATTCTCCATGATATTGCTTTACGGTTGTTGCTGAAAACATAAGCAATTAAAACCAAAACTATAATCCCTAAAATTCCCCTCAAAATTGTTATAAAACTAATACCCGAACCTTTTTCAGAAATAAGAATGCTTTTTTTTCCTTCTGATATTATGGTCAAATCTTTTTCTGCATCTTCAACCGACATTTCAACCGTAGAATCAATATTCGGTATACTAAATG